>JANQPW010001050.1 GCA_028285285.1 Silvanigrellales bacterium | reverse complement strand
GTGCCAAAGTGGGAGTCATTGGCAAAACGGGAGCCGGAAAATCAACACTTTTTCAGGCTCTGTTTCGCATGGTGGTGCCCGTGGCAGGCCGTATTGTTGTGGGACACGGAGAAGACCTTGGCGATCTCTCCTTAGAGAGTGCCCGTAGCTTGTTCACGGTTGTGCCTCAGAACCCGCTGCTTTTTTCAGGAACGGTGCGCCACAACCTCGATCGCTTGGGTGCCTGCTCCGATGAAAAGATCTGGAGGGTTTTGGAGAACATTGGTTTGGCCGAGCGTGTTGCGGCCTGGCCTCAGGCACTCAATCATGAGCTCACCGAGGGAGGAGGGAACCTTTCTTTGGGTGAGCGGCAGCTCCTTTGTGTTGCCAGGGCCAGCCTCAGTGCTGCCCCTGTGGTTTTGCTTGATGAAGCCACAGCGAGTGTTGATCATCGCACCGATGCTCGAGTGAGTGCAGCCATGAGTCGGGCTTTTTCCAACCGCACGTTGGTGGTCATCGCCCACCGCCTTGAAACCGTGAAGTCCTGTGATGTTTTGGTGGCCCTGGAGAATGGTCGAGTGGTGATGCAGGGCACACCCGAAGAGGTTCTCAAGCAAATCGTCTTCAGAACTGGACAGGACGGGGCCAATTTGGCAGCGTGGCTGCAGTGACTCTGTAGATGACCGCATCCAAGAGGAGAGTTCATGAAAACGATGGTCCGACGGGGAGAAGGTGAGGCTGTGAAGAGTGTGAAGGTGCTGGTCACCGGAAAGGTTCATGCGTCTTGCTTGAAGATCTTGGAGGAGCCTCCCCCTGAACTCGCCTTGGGAGTTCCCATTGAGCTCGACTTGCGACCCGACTGCCCCCGAGCAGAGCTCTTTGAGCATGTGAAAACGGCTGATGTGCTGCTGTCTCGCTCCGAGACCACGGTCGACCAAGAGGTGCTTTCGGCGGGAGATCAACTGAGTGTCGTGGCCAGAGCTGCTGTGGGTTATGGCAACATCGACGTGGATTTTGCCACGCAAAAAGGCGTGTTGGTGGTCAACACCCCTGGCAAAAACACAAACTCTGCAGCGGAGCTCACTCTGGGCCTGCTTTTAGATATGGCCAGGCACATCACTCCGGCTCACGGCAACATGAAGAAGGGGGGGTGGAACCGCCACCAGTTCACGGGAATTGAGCTTCTGGGAAAAAAGATTGGCATTGTGGGGTTAGGAAATGTGGGTCATCGGGTGGCCAAATTCTGCAATGGCTTCGACATGGATGTGCTGGCTTATGACCCCTACATTTCTACTGATGTGTTTCGGCGTCATCGGGTCACCCAGTGCCAAGAGTTGGGTGAACTTTTGGAGCAGGTTGACATTCTCACCGTGCATGTTCCTCTGAACAAAGAAACAAAAGGTATGATCTCGCAAAAGGAGTTGGTCCAGCTCAAACCAGGGGCTTGGGTGCTCAATGCAGCCCGAGGGGGTGTGCTTCATGAGCCTGACCTCCTGACCGCTCTTGAGTCGGGGCACGTGGCCTGTGCAGGAATTGACACCTGGGAAGATGAGCCCACTCCGCTGAGGGGGCTGGTGGAGCACCCAAAGGTGATCGCTACACCCCACATTGGTGCGAGCACGCAAGAGGCCCAAATTCGTATTGGTGAAACCATTGCCGTGCAGATTTTAAAAGCGCTGCGTGGAGAGATCGTCGACTTTCCTGTGAATTTGCCAAATCTCACAGTTCTGCCCGATATTGCTTCCCGAAACATGGCCGTGCTTTTGGAAAAGCTGGGTCGTATGCTGGCACAGCTCCACGACTTTCGACCGACTTCTCTCACACTGCGAGTGCCGAGCGAATTGTCACCCGATCTTTACGAATTGCTCAGTGTTTCTGCCATCAAGGGCTTCCTTGCGCACAGCTCCGATGAATTTGTGAGCTATGTGAACGCTCGTCTTCTGTTTGAGAGCCGTGGTTTGGAGCTCAACACAGTGTCCAAAGAAGGGAGTGAGCGACCCGCGCGCGAGATCCTCTTGGAGTTGAGTGGAGAAGAGAAGCAGGAGCAGGTGCGGCTGGGAGGAGCTCTCTACGATGGGAAGATTCCTCGCATCACTCTGATCAACAAACACGAATTTGAAATGGAGCCATCGGGAGACCTTTTGCTTGTGAGCAATGAGGATCGGCCCGGGGTTGTGGGGAATGTGGGCAGCTTCTTGTCTCAGGAAAGCCTGAACATCGCACAGTTTGATCTCAGTCGGAACACCACGGGGGGGGAAGCGATGGCGCTGATCCGCACCGACGGCCGCCTGAAAAAGGAGGCTGTGGCACGGATGGAGGAGCTCCCTCATGTGATTCGCGTGAGGCGCATCTTTGGGCTTTGAGCCGGCACATGATGAAGAAGCGAGCAGCTTCTGCATCTTGCCAAAAATGTTAGCAAAAGTGGGCTTGCCGAACAGAGCTTTGACTGTGTGGCAGACCTTGCCCTCAACTCCCTTGAGAGATGACCGATGACGCTGTTATCTTTGGAGTGAGTGTTTCCCGCACAGCGCTTTCAACAGGTATCTGACGAGGTCCGCCGAAGAGATGAGCGATGACAAGACCATAGTCGCCCAATCCCCCGCTGCCGATAGTCTGAACAACACGACTTCTCGCAGCGCCCCTATTTTATTGCAATACGATGGGAACGCGGCGGGAAAACGTTTTGTGCTCACCCAAAATGAGGTGTCTTTGGGCCGACGGGCCGATAAAGTCGACGTTTGGATCGACGATGGCAGCGTCTCGCGGGAACATTGCCGGGTGACCTTTCAAGGCACAAAAGCCGTTGTGACCGATCTCGGCTCTCTCAACCACACCTATGTGAATGATCGCATTGTGATGCAAACGGCCGATCTGTGTCACGGAGACATGTTGCGCGTGGGAAACATCCGGCTTCGTTTCTTTTCTCATGGCAGTGCCGACCAGCTCCTGTTTGATAAAATCTACAAAATGGCCGTTTTGGACCGCATGCTCGATATTTTTCGCAAAGACTATTTGGTAGAGAAGCTCGAAGAAGAGTTCAAGTTGGCCAAGGCGGCGGGGGGGGGTCTTTCGCTCCTCCTTTTTGACCTCGATAAATTCAAAGTCGTGAATGACACTTATGGTCACGACGCGGGCGATCTCATTTTGAAGGAGGTGTGCTCGGCTATCAAGCGTTTGGTGCGCCCCACCGACACCTTTGGGCGCTTTGGCGGAGAGGAGTTTGTGATTCTCTTGCCTCGCACAACCCTTGATCAAGCCTTCCGTTTTGCGGAGGTGATCCGCCAAACGGTTGAACGGTTGAAAATCATCTACAACAACACTCATATTCCTGTGACGGTGAGCATTGGATGTGCACACATCACAAATGAAATGACCGACTCGTCGCAGCTTCTGAAAATGGCGGATGTTCTCGTTTATCAATCCAAACAAGGTGGCCGCAACAGGGTGTCTCGTCCATGAAATGCTTTCCCCTTCTTCATTTGAGACTTGCTGTGAAGGCCGGAGTTCTGGCCTTGTGGGGGTTGACGGCCTGCACCTCGGTTCCGGAAGAGGGAACTGTGACTATTCCGCCTGCCGCTCACGAAGATGAAGAGTATGCAAAAGTGACTAAAAAATGGTCTAAAAGTCTGCGTGTTTTTGATCGATTTCAAAATCGTTTGGAAATGCACTCAGTGCTTTTCACGGAAGAAATGCGCCAAGCCTATGTTTCTCGTTGGGTTAAAATGAGAGGCGATAGCCGCACCCGTATTGGCATGGATGTGGGTGGGAAGTTGGCTGTTTTTGTGAGTTTATTCACTCCGGAAGACGATTTTTTGCGCCTTGATGATGAAGCCCTTTGGACCATTCGTCTCTCTTACGGGGAAAAGGTTCTCAACCCTGTGATTGTGCGTCGGCTGTTTGATAAAGAGCTCTATCAGAGCTTTTTCCCCTTCATTCACGAGTGGTCCAACGAGTACCTTGTTGTGTTTGACGTTTCCGTTGCTGAATCGAGCGATGCAATGGTTTTGCCCTCGCAAGTGAGTGCGCAGTTTCTTTCAAGCCTTGCAAGTGTCGAGCTCGCCTGGAAATAATTTCCGGGCACACTCTCAACAAGCCTGAAAATCCACCGATACCAGACTGATCCGTTGCCACAGGTATGCGACGAGCCCCGAAGGGCTTTCTTCGCTGTTGGTGCCGATCACTCGGAGGAGGAGAATGTCGGGGACTCCCAAGTACATTCTAACGGAACGCATTGCCCAAGGGGGCATGGCTGAGATTCATTTGGGCAAGATCGTGGGCTCCGATGGGTTCTCACGTGTGTGTGCCTTTAAACGTATTTTGCCTCAGTTTGCTCAAGATAAAGAATTCATCCAGATGTTTCGCCAAGAGGCGATGGTTGCCAAGCAACTGCAAAACAAGAACATCGTTCAGGTTTACGACTTTGTGAGCGATGGCCAAAGTTTCATGCTCGTGATGGAGTATGTGGACGGCCAAGATCTTCGCAGTGTGCTTGCAGCTGCGGAGCAAGCCCGGAGGCGTATTCCCGTTGAGGTGGCCTGTTACCTCTGTATGGAAGTGTTGAGTGGCCTAGCTTACGCTCACTCAGCACTCGATGTGACCGGCAATTCAATGAACATCATCCATCGAGACATCTCCCCACAAAATGTGCTCCTCAGTTACGAGGGCGACATCAAAATCACCGACTTTGGAATTGCCAAGGTGCAAAACACTTCTAGCAACACACAGGTGGGTGTTCTGAAGGGGAAGTTTCGTTACATGAGCCCGGAACAGGCCACGGGCAAAGACATTGATGCTCGGTCAGATCTCTTTGCTGCGGGGGTGATCCTCTATGAGATGATCACCATGACTCGGCTGTTCAAGGGTGAAGACATGGCGGTGCTCGACCAAGTGAGACGCTGCAATATCGTGCCCCCTACAAAGGTGCGGAACACGCGCATTCCAACCGAGCTTGAAGCCATCATCATGAAGCTCCTGGCGAAGGATCCGGTGCACCGGTTTCAAACTGCAAAGGCCGCGGTGAAAGAGCTTTCACGCTTTCTATACGGATATCGTCCTGACTTTTTTGCAGGAGAAGTCGCCGAGTTTATGCAGACAGTGTTTCGCGACCGGTTGGCCTCATCAAGGGAACGACTGCGCTCGACCCTGGCTCTGCCTGTGGATGCCATTGGCCGGGCCACGAAAGGCATGGATGTTGTGGCGCCGGAGAGCCTCCACAGTGCAGTGCTCGACGTGAGCGAGCCCGGTTTGCCTCATGTTGCAGGGAATGCGGCCCGCAAGATGGGCTCGCCCGGGGGCCCGCCATCGGGTTCGGGTGGTGGCCGAGGAGGGCGCCTCGAGAAGGGCAGCCGTGGTTCTCGAGGAGGGTCTCCCATGATGGAAGCCTCCCGGGCCCGTTCTCTTGAAGTGGATGTCAATCGAGGCACTCACACGCAGAGTCACAGAACACATCCCAACGGATCAGGCCGTCAAGGGAGCAATGGCACCTACACGTATTCTCACACAGGTCTCAATCGCAGAGGCGGCTTAGGTGGCCGTTCTCCTATGATGCGGCGCAACAGTGGTTTGAAAAGAAAGCAGGGATTCCTTCTCTTCCTTCTGAGCTTGGGTTTGTTGGCCATTGTGGGAGGAGTTTGGGCGGCTAAAAGAAACCTCATTCCTTACTCTGTGACTTTTGACCTGAGCGTGGCCCCCCGTGTTCCGGTGAGGGTGGACGTTGTGGGGAGTGGAGTGAACCTCACTCGAATGATCGAAGGCAACACCCGACTGAATTTGAGTGCAGGCGAATACAACGTCCGTGTGTTTCGTCCTGGATTTGCCATGCAGAAGTTTTCTTTCACCACTTCGCTTTTTGAGCGCAATTTCAAGCGTTCGTTGGTTCTTGAGAAAACAGGGCTCTTGGGCCAGCTCCGGATTGTCACCTCTCCGGCCGGGGCTGAGGTCAAAACCCAAGATGGTTTTGTTCGAGCCACAACTCCCGCACTTCTCTCCTATTTACAGATCGGGAAGAAGTTCATCTTTCACATCAGCCACCCAAAGTGTTCTCCGTACGTTTACAAAGATCGCTTGCCGCGGAGTTCTGAAAAATCGGTCCTCACCCGCACCATTCGCCTGAAAGGGTGTCGTCCTTAGGCGGCTTTCCTTGGCTTTGCGCAGCTCTCAGATTGTGCTAAATGTGGCCCCCAACAATCAAAAACAAGCGTGGCAGGTGTGCCAGAGAGGCCGGCAAATGGATGAGAAGCTCGAAGCCCTTGCGAACAGCTACCGCAGGTGGGTCTGTGATGAGATCGCCCAGTTGGAGCCCGAAGAGCGTGCTGATTTGCGAGGAGACTATGTGTTTGTCATCGACGGACACCCCCGTTTTGTGGTGTTCATTGATGCGGCGACCCACGGATCTGCGCTTGTGGGGCTCAAGTCGGAGCTGATCTTTGATGCTAGCCTCGAGCTCACGCTTTCCGAGAGCGAGGCGAGTGCCTTGCTTTTTGGCGAAGCCAGCCGCACGCGTGTGATCACCGATCGAAACACTCTCCAGCGCCTTCTCACGGGCACTATGAAGGCACGTGTAGCCTATTTGAGTGGTGCTGTGCGCCTTGAGGGGGATCTCCCCGTCTTTCTGCGCCTCGTGAGCGTGCTCAAGCGCCGTGGGGTGCGTCCGCGTTTGTCGGGAGTGGCGGAGAGCGAGCAAGAAACCCCTTCACTTGAGGCTGCTGAGCTCAGGAGCTGAGGTTGCGCTTCAGCAAGGCCAGCCGTTCTCGTTCCGCAAAAGGTTTGCGGGTGCGG
>JANQPW010001047.1 GCA_028285285.1 Silvanigrellales bacterium | reverse complement strand
CTTGCGAAAAAATGCCAACCGTACCGAAACAGGGCTCATCTTTGGAGCATCATGGCGAGCAGATATTGTCACCGCCATAGAGCGAGGGGCAAAGACAGTTGCTGAAACAGCCAGACAGTCAGGGTCGTCATACGAACCTGCACACAGGGTTTTTCACGAACTCAGGCTAGCTGGCTATCTTTCAAAATCTGAATAGTTCTCTGTAGGTTCGGGATTCAAAGGTCGATGTTGATCTCAGCAAAAGTCGCAGTTTTTCGCATGGGTGTATAATGTCTCGGCGGAGTTTGTTTCACAACCGAGGAGTCTGGCACATGAGCCCTTGGATCTGGTCTCTGTTCCGACAGCCATTGCTTGCTGCAACCTTGCTGACGGCCATTGCTTTCACTCTGGAAAGTGCCCATGCCCTAGATCCTCTTCCCGGGAAATGGTTTGGCAAGAAGCAAGTGAACGCTCAACCCGATCGTTTCTTTGTTGGAGCAACATTGGGTGAGCTCCTGCTCTACATTCCCAAACCCCGAGGTGAGCTCGAAGCTGGAGTCTTTCTCAATCGGCGGTACGCCATCGCCACCAAGGTGGGCTGGGAGGGCTTTGACCCCATGGTGCTGTTTGAGGGGCCGGAAGATCTCGTGACCTACGACGGCATGGTGAGAGAGCCACATGACTTGACCTTTGATCTGGGCTTAAGGGCGTTTCCCAACCACTGGTCCTTTATTGACTTTCGCTTCCAGTTAGAACGAGAACGAGCCACCAATAGTGGCACTATCTATGCGAATGGAGCCAGTGTGCCCTCAAGTCAGACAAATGGTCTCGATGAGTCGTGGTTCTTGGGGCCACTGGTTTCATTGGGTGCGTCACTGAACATTTACAAAGGGCTCTCAATCAACGTTCACGCCCTCTCGGTGGGATTCGGTCTCCTCCTTTTGCAAAATGACCAGATCCTCAGTTCAAGAAACAGCGCCGTAGCCAGATCCGACGAATCTGATGCCGACCTTCGGCGCAATCAGGAAAGCTTTCTCAACAGGTCCAAAGTGTTCTTGAGAGGAACTCGACTGGGCTTGGAGTATCGTTTCTAGACAACGCCTCACTCATCACACAGGAGAACTGAGTTTTGAAAAAACTGGTCATCGCCTTGGGAACCCTGGCAACACTCTTCACGGGATACGTTCTCTCGTTTCACATTCGCTATGACTATTCCCTTCCCAACTCTTTTTTCCGAGCCCTTCTTGCTCCGTTTGTAAACACTGTTTGGGCTAAAAACTATAGCGAGCAGAACTTTGAAGCCATTCGCATGGGCATGCTTGAATCAGAACTCCTCACGCTCATGGGAGAACCGCTCCGCGTCGATTGCCCTCGGACCGAATCGGGTGAAGAGCCGGATCACTGCCAATGGGTCTACAGCTGGCAGCCCGATGGAAGAACGAGCTTTGATTGGCGCACAGTTCATGTGGCACGGGTGAGCGGCGAGGTGACAGGCGCCTACCGGCGATTCTTTGTGGACTGATGAAAAGGATCAGTTGTTCTTCCAAAAGCCTTCTGATTCATGCAGATTTTACAATTTGATGACACGCGCGGCACACAAAATGGGTTAGTGTTTCCTCCATGAGCAGACTGCATCTTATTTTATTGATTTCATTTACCTTTCTCTTTATGGGCATTTGGATTTGGCAAGGCTCGCCACCATGGACTCCGTCATTTGGCTCGGGCCGGCAACACTTCGCGCGGGCCATCGACGAATTTCTACGCAGCAACAGCGGAACGGCTTTAGAAATGGACTCCTTTCTCCCCGCGGTTGTTGACCCTCAATCTCCCCTTCCGCAGGCCTTTCGCTACAACCGCTCCGACCTCAAACGGATTGCTGCCTATTCAAAGACCTGTAGTGGTGACCTGACGGAGGTTTCTGACACAACCTTGGCGAAGACGGTGCTTTGGGAAAAACACCGCTGCGGTCAGCTCGCGAATCTCCCTCCAAACTTTTTCCTTCACCCCCCCTACTTCCACCCACAAGGGGTGAGTTTCGCGGCGCTCGCGGCGAAATCCGGAGCACAAACCTTCAACAACCCCAACTGGCTCTACCGCCACAAAGAACTCTTTCATGTCAAAGAAAGGAAGACCTTTTTCAATGAGCAAGACCTCTCCCAAAGCGAGAAGGTGCTCGCAGATCTCAACCCGAGTGATTTGGAGGCACTCCGCACGAGAGACTCGCTTATTCTCACTCCAAAGCACGCCATCATCAGGTCTCGAAAAACGCACACCGGTCAAAGCCTTCCTCTTTTTCACTCCTTTGAAAAGAAGAAGCTCATCGAGTTTTTGAAAGACCAAGAGTTTTTCCTAGCGCCTCAGAAAGGCATTGAGAACTGTTTTGAAGTGGGCAACAGCTGCTGGAGGAGCAGTCCAAAAACCACGAATCCAGTCGTTTCTCTTGCGGCGGGAGCCCTCTCCTTCACAGGAGCCGCCGGACTTCTTTCAACGGTTGTTTATGCACTTGTTAGAAGTCTTCTCGACCGCCGTCGTCTCAGCCAAGACAGAAGACGGATGCTGCAGATTCTGGCGCACGAGATCCGCACCCCTGTGGCCAACCTGAAACTGATTGTGGAAAGCTTTCGAAAGAACTTTGACGACCTCCCGGAAACTTCCCAAAAAGACTTTCTCGACCTTTGTGACGAAGTGCAGCGGGTTGAAAAAGTGGCCGTGTCTTCCGAGAACTTTATTCGGGCCACAGACAACTACCGATCCAAATTTCAGATCCGGAGGGTGAACCTGGGAGATGTGATTCAGGATGTCATTGCACCCTGGCAAGAAGCAGTTGAGTATTCTGGAACAACTCCCTCTGTTTTCACAGACACCGATCCTGATTGGCTAGCATTGTGCCTCTCCAACCTGATCGACAACGCCATCAGGCATGGCGAGCCTCCTTTTAAGGTAAAAGTCTCCGACTGCGCACCCCTGCTCAAAGTCTCCATTGAAAGTGGGGGAAACATTGTTTCAAAGGATCTGAATCAGCTCTCACGCCCGTTTTCACGGAAGGGGCCGAGCGGGGGCTTCGGTTTGGGCCTTCACATCGTGCGCTCAACTCTCCGAGACCTTCACGGCAACCTCTCACTGGAGACGAACCCAACTGTGTTCACAATAACTCTGAGGAAAGCAAAGTGAAAAAGATCTTGCTTGTTGAAGACGACGCGCCCCTGGCAGAAAAAACGGCAACATATCTCCAAGAAGCGGGCTTCTCTGTCCAGATATCTACCAACCTGGTTGAAGCGAGATCGCACTTCAGCAACGAGGTTGACCTCGCCCTCGTTGATTGGCTGCTACCCGACGGAGAAGGAACAGATCTTGTTCGGGAATGGAGAGCCCTCAGGCCAAGCCTTCCCATTCTCATGCTCACAGCCCGCGCCACAACCACCGACAAGGTTGTGGCTCTTGAGCTGGGCTCAGACGATCACATCACAAAACCCTTTGATCCCGTAGAACTGCTAGCACGTGTGCGCAGTCAACTGCGCCAACTGGAGCGCCTGAAAAGTGGCTCCGCAGCAGACAAAATAGAATTGGGAGACATCACGGCTAACTTCACAAACCACGAAGTCTTCTTCAAAGGGGAATTGGTCTCACTCACAAAAATGCAGTTCCTTCTTCTCAAAACACTGTTGCAGAGTCCAAACCAAGTGTTTTCCAGAGATGAACTGCTCAACAAGGTGTGGGGTTATAATAGGTATCCCACCACACGAACCGTAGACAACCATGTGGCGCAACTGCGCAGCAAGTTTTCAGCGGATCTCTTTGAAACCATCCACGGTTCGGGCTACCGCTTTGTTCACAAAGGTCAGCAGAGATGACAAATTCTTTACATTCTCCGGCCAAGTTCATGACAACTCTTTTGGAACCTGATGACACCCTAGAGATCCATGAATCACTAAGGAGGACTCAATGAAGAGAAAGAGTTTTGTTTCACTGTCTGTCATTCTGTGTGCCTGTGCGAACCTTGAGGGTTTTGCCGCAAACGATTGGTTTTCGGGCAAACCCCTCGCACTGCATGAGGCACACCAGGCCTATGTCGAAGGAGACTTCCGGAACATGGCCATCAAAATCAAGGGTATTTTCGAACGCGGTGAGTTTGGACCGCAGGTTCAAAAGAACGCAATGATGCTCTTAGAGTCAGCACACTCAGAGGCTGGCTCTTCTGGAATTCCCGCTGATTGGAAACTCCCAGAAGAGCTTCGTCTGCTCCAGCTGGATCTCGTCCGACGGCAACTGCCCGACAGCGTGGAACACGCGCTGAAACTCTTTGGCCGGAGTGCGACAACGGCGAAGGAAATCGCCCAATTGAGCATTGTCAACCACAGGGGCGAGGTCGTTTTGGACAAAAACGCGGGTGTGGGTGAATGGTGGGTTTCTCCCAAACCAGAAGAGCAAGACCGGTTTGAACTGACTCTTGAAGACTTGGAGGAACCGCAACCAGAAGGGCTTTACTTTGTTCATGCGGAGTTTCGAAACGGAAGAACATGGAGTGCATGGTTCCTTTTGTCGGGTGTGCTCGCATCAAGTTCTCCGAAGCTTCATGCGCCCACCACTGGGGAGATTGTGACTTCGGCCACTCCGACAATTGAGTGGGATGACTTTCGTTCCCCTGAATTTCAGCCGAGTGAAAAGCGCTCTCTCTGGTTGGGAATCGGCAAGTCTCACCCCTACCAAAGTGTGTTTTCCCTGTGGAGGAGAAATCCTAAAGTATCAAAAGTAACAGTTGATCGCGAACTTGAAAATGGAAAACACTCTGTGATTTTGTCTTATAAAGAGCGTAAGAAGTTTGGAGAGATGTGGTTAGGCCGTGGTGCCAGCACCGTGCGTCCTTTTTTCGTGCGGGCTGATGAATCACGCTCGCTGCCCTAAGACCTGCCCGAAAGGGCACACTCCATCTCACAAGGTTAAAAACAATGAAACAACTGATCGCACTCTTTTTTCTTTTTTCCGCTTCACAGAGCTTTGCAGGTGTGGGTATTTCCTACTGGAACAGCACCAAAGCGGGAGCAAACACTTTCAACAAAGTTCCTCTCAGTTCAAGGTACCAGAAAGCAAAGGGCTTTGGCCTCAGCTGGCTTCGCATTGCCCCCAACAAGTGGCTTGGCGGCAGAGTTCCATCCAAACGAGGAGATTTCCTCTTGGGGCCAAAAGGAACCGAATACAACGGCCTCAACAAGAAAGATCTCAAGATCTTAAGAACAGCTCTGGACGACGCCCACAAGGCAAACATCAAGATTGTGCTCACAACCCTCAGCCTTCCTGGAAACCGGTGGAGCCAACACAATGGAGGGAAACAGGAACGAAAAATCTGGTCTGACTTTCGCTACCACAAACAAGCGGCTGCCTTTTGGAGAGATCTGGCCCTGGCACTGAAAGATCACCCGGCCATCGCTGCTTACAACATAAAAAATGAGCCCTGTCCTGAGCGCGGCCCCTTGAAATTCAACGACTGGTTCACAGGCAACTACAAAGCATGGTACCAATCGGTGCGAGGAACTCCCCAAGACCTCAACCTCTTCAACAAAAGAATCGTCGAGTCCATTCGCTCGGTCGACCCCACAACTCCCATCATGATCGACGCTGGTTTCTATGCCACACCCTGGGCTTTTCAAGTTTTGGAGCCTCTCAAAGACGACTCCATTCTCTACGCCTTCCACATGTATGAGCCCTATGCTCTCGTGAGCCATAAAAACAAGAAAGACTTTTCCTACCCCGGAGAAATTCCCACGGGGGAAACCCAATCAAAACGCGTGACCTGGAACGCCAGCACAATGTCGGATTTTCTTGAGCCCGTTCGAGAATTTCAGAGGAAACACGGAATTCCCTCAAACCGAATCGTTGCTGCAGAATTTGGAATCTCTCGAAAGAAAACCTCCGCATTGAACTATCTGCGAGATCAGATCAACATTTACAAGAAAGAGGGTTGGCACTGGGCCTTCTACTCTTTTCGGGAAGATGATTGGGATGCCATGGACTATGAGCTCGGCACCGCTCCAGCTGGTGCAAAATACTGGGAGGCCGTTGAAAAAGGTGAGATGCCACCGGATTCAGTTTACAACCGCAAGAGCGTCCTTTGGGATCTCCTCAAAACGCAGCTCTCTCCAGAGTGAGTGGCCCACCAAGCTGCTCTGGTCACAGCGAGATTTCCAGGCCTCCTAGCCCAGACCTACCTCTATGCTCACCATGGCCGGCCATGGCATAGGCATCTTTTGCATGCGACACTCCTGGAAACGAACCCAACAACGAGGAGTCTGATGAGACCGTTCACCATCAACCAATGCCCCTCAACCACCCGAGCCTTGCTCGCAATGTCTGTGCTCTTTTTCGGGTTGCTCGGCTGTCACTCCGTGCGCACGAGTGGGCTACGGCAGGAAACAAGCTCCGGCTCCACAACCCAAAGAACCATCCCCACGTCTGTGGAAGCGCTGCTGCAAGACCCTGTGGAAGCCTACAAAACTTTCGTGCTGCGCAGCCGAAGCGCACTCGACCAAGGAAAACCAGCAGACCAATTCAGCTTGCATGAGTTCAGTTTCTTGATCAGTTTTTGGAAGGAAAGCCTGGAGAGGGAGCGGGGGCGGATTCTCTCCCAGGTGAAGAAACTGAATGCTGCACCAAGCCCAGCAGAAAAAAGCGATCTGAGCTTACTCGAGCCTGGCCTTCTCAAACACAAAGAGGAAATTGCGAGTTGGAAAGATGAGAAAAGAAAGCGCATGTCTTTGTTGCTTTTCTCTCGCCGCCTCGAGCGGCTTTTACCTCTGCTTGATCGCAAACTGCAGCGCTTGACCTCTGGAAAAGACGCCTTTACCTACAACACCTTTCTAGATGTTTCATTCCTTTGGGCAAAGGTCATGGCGGAAAACCCGTTTCGCTATCTCGAATCTGCTCGAAACACAGAGCACACATTGCTTGTGGCTCGTGAAGCACTTCCCACAGGCTTTCTTTTTCCAACGCTCGAAGACATCAGCAAAGAAGACATCATCCTCCTTCACCCCATGCCCCTGTATGTTGCCGCCGACTCCAACAAAAGAGCACAGGTCGTCGACGGAGTTTTGATGGACCGCTTGTTTTTCCACTACCACGACCGCTTTCACTTTAGCCAACTGCACCCGCTGACCGACCCGTTCCTTCACAAAACACTCCGCCGTTCTCAACCCCAAGACAAAGCCTGGAAAAAAGCATTTGCGGACCTCTCCAAAGAGGCCCAAAGCTTTGCAAGACTCCTGAACCGCGTGCAGGGAGACCGTAGCTCCACAGACTTGCTCGACCCCCTTTTCTTCTACGTGCACGAGCGCACCGCAGCCTCAACACTGGGAGAGCTCATCCGCAGCCTCGACCGGCACCTGCAGCAGAAAACCATTTCTCAACGCTACTTGGCCCACACCCTGCGCCAGGGAAGGTTCAACAGTCTTCTTTCGGATAAGTTCAACACAACGCAAGATATCGACGAGAAAATTCCAGACGTTGAGCGTGAGATCAGCGCACTGGCACGAGAGAAAGCTCAGAACCCCGTCACGATTTTTCGCACCCGACGGAGATTTCAAAAGCTCTTGAAGCTGATGAGAGTGGTCAACGAAGACCGCTGAGCGGCTTAGCGAGGTGCGGTCTTGTTCGGAACAAGACCGCCACCATTGGTCTTCGATTGACGCCGCCAGGTCGTTTCTTCAACATCAGCTTCTTGCTCTGAGACCTGCCACTTGGCCTTTCTGGAGATGTCGTTGGAAGTCAAAGGGCGCTCAGAGACCCACACAGCTCCGTCGCGTTTCCAGGTGCTGTTGAGGCAGAGTTCATCAGTGAAGGTGTTTCCAAAAACTTGAAAGGCCCGCATCGCCGATTGATCGGCATCAAACAAAAACAAATCCCCTTGTTCAGGGTTGAGCAAAGCAACTGGCACCTCGCCCAGATCGCCGCGGCGAGAGGAGATCAATTTTCCACAGGCCTCGGGCTCCTCTCCTCGGTCGTCTGCAACACTTGCGGCAACCGCCTGCCCTGGGGCAGCCCCGTCTTGAGTGTTGTTTGAACACGCTGAAATCGAAACCAACGAAAGACCCAACGCAAGAATCTTCTTCATGAAGCCAACTCCTGTTTTTTCGAGAGGCCTTACCGAAAGCATGTTTCATGCCAACGAGTGCTAGCGCCTCCAATTTAGGCACAACCCACAAGAATGGCGAGCAAATATGCTGAATTGGTATGAATGCCACAATTTTCTTCGTGGAAAGACCAGTGGAACATTGATTCCCCGTGAGATTTTAGGACACTTAAGCCCCATCAACACACAGAGAAAATCTCAGGCAAGAGACACAAAGGGCGAGGACATGACACTTTTTGCACAGAATCAAGGGCCCGTTTTCGATGAATGGGAGGCCGTCGCACCGGCTCTCCGCCGCAAGATTCAGCGAAAGCGCCTTGAGGAATATGTCGCTCATGCCAAGCAGGTTCCCTTCTACACTGAACGCTTGTCTTGCTTTGACCCCCAGGCAGATGAACCTCTTGCCGACGTGCTTGCCGTGACTCCCAAGGAACTGCGACGACACCTCGACGCGGATCTCGAAGCAAGACGACTCGGAAGACCCTCAACACTCCCCAGGCTCATCTCCAGCAA
>JANQPW010001022.1 GCA_028285285.1 Silvanigrellales bacterium | reverse complement strand
GCCCGCGCCTCCTTTCCCAAATAGCGGCAAAACGGGGTTGGTTGTTGACTGTGTAGGCTGAAACATTCACGAGGCGATAGCCATTGGCCAGTTGGTTGTCAAACTGCTGCTGGTAGCCACTCGAGGTCATGCCATGGCGGGCAATCCAGGCTGGACCGGATTTTTTCACCCAAAGGGCAGCATACCGTGCTCGGTTGTCTGTTCCTTGGTATCCAGAAACATCAACCAGGCGGTAGCCGCGGCCTACCCACAGGTTGAATTCCTGTTGGTAGCGGGCCGAAGTCATGTCGTGGCGAGCCACCCAGGCTCCCGGATTTGACCTATCCCACAGTGCGGCAAAGCGAGTGCGGCCATTGCCGCCAAAGCCGGAAACCCCACGCAGGGTATATCCCAGGTTTCCAACCAAATTGTTGAATTGGTTTTGGTAGCCCCCACTGCTCATACCATGGCGGGCCACCCAGGCACCGCTCGTGTCTACTGCTGCAGAGGTCAGTTTGGCGTCGGACTGTTGTTCGTTGGGAGAGCCACAGGCCGTGGCTAAAGCTGCGGTCATTGAAACGATGGCCGCTCTTCGAAGAGAGCGGATGAGAGATTGAGGTGTGGATACTGTTTTCATTGCTGACTCCTTTTTGTTGAGAAACCATTTTCACAATGACAGACACCCCGGGACTCACGCGAGAGATTCATCTCAGGGGTTGAAAAAAAGAGGGTACATTTTGTCTCCTTTCTCGAAGAAGTGCTGCCACGCCTCAAAGCGTTGGCCACAGGTTGAAACACCCTTGGTAGATTTTCTGTGACTCATGAGTCATTCCCGTTGGAACCTTTCCAGCTACTTTGGCGAGGAGACCTTTCAGGTCGTGCACAAAACCGCGAAGATCAGCCGGAGTCATTGAGAAGGCACAGGCGTAAAACAGCGCGTCAGTGCGCTGAAAGTCGGTTTTAAGGCGACTCAGAGATTCCTCTGCCACTTTCCGCACAAACTTTTGTGTGGAGATGGCCGTGTGAACTTGGTCAAGCGTGACCATCACCTTCTTTTCCGCAACCTGTTTGAGAATTCCACAGTTTTTGACGTTCTCAAGAGCATCTTTTATTTCTGGCTCGCTCACTCCGAGAGTTTCGGTCATGTGCTTCAGATCGAGGTTTTCAAGATCTGTCTCTTGGAGATCGCAAAAGTCAAAAAGGTACACAAGAAAAGCTGCAAGGTACCACTCAACTTTGAGACCCGCGCAGGAAATGTGGACAGGGAGAGACTCAGTGGTTTGTTGGGCTCGCTCCATGCGTCTGCGGTAATAAGCGCGTTCAATGCTTGAACCGGCTTGCGAGAGCATCACACACGCTTCGAAGTATTCGTGTTCCTCATTGTTCATTCTTAGTGAAAAAGCGATGCGGTGCACATGCTCCAGCGTAAAGTTTCTTTTTTTTGCCATGAGGAGTTTGAGGAGAGAGCGACTGATTCCCAATTTCTTGGCAAATCGCTCCCAAGTCATCGTCTTGTCTTGCTGCCTCTCGGTTTGGTAGCAATGCTGCAAGAACTCGATTGGGCAGTCATATGCCAGTGGAGAGCGAGATGGGTGAGCCTTTGTCATCACTGGTTTCCTCCACCAACAACACTGGGCTCAACTCTGTTGCAGCGGAATGAGTTCTTAACCAGCCGACCCTGATCGCGAGAATAGGTCCCCGAACAGAGATACCCATCCCTCCCTAAACGCAGGCCCACCGAAAACGTCCAGCTGAGCTCGGCATTTGTGTTTCGTCGAGAAGTGAGATCGCCATGCTGTCGAACCCTTTGTTCTGAAGTGCTCAGAAGGTAGGCCACATCTTCCACAAATTCTTGCTCCAAAACCACCTGTTCGGGGTGTGGGCGTGGCTTGATATTCCCCTGTGAAAGAGCTGGCGACGAAAGAATGAGAAAGCTCAAAACCAGAGTGGCAAAAATGGAAAAGAGTCTACGAGAAGGTTTGAAAAATCCAAGCCAAAGCCGCGATGCTGAACTTTTGAGGGCGTCTTTCATGGAGAACTCCTTTTAAGAAAACACAATTTTGGAAAGGGGACTGCTTCTGTGTTAGCACAGCCCCAATCAGCTGGGGAAACGAGAAAATGAGTACGCAAAAAATTGTGTATAGCTTTTGTGTTCTCGAGTGAAAATCTGTCCCAACAGATCGCTGAGATCAATAACTGTTGTTTATTTATGTGTATATCTCACCAAACTCATTTGTTGTTGGTTTTGACCATTTCTGAAAGATCAGAATTTTCAGACTTGTGCACGAATCTGTGATTTAAGATCGAAGCTGGCTCCGAAAATCAAAAAAATGGGGGGTGCACATGAGGCTTAAAGTCGTGTGGTTTTTTGTTTCGGTGTTGTTTATTTGTTTGTTCGGCACAGCATGGTCCGACTCACGTGATTTGGAAATGAGACAATCTCTGGGGTTTTCATCTCGTGCCATTGAAAGACTGTCTCAGCAGAGTTTGATTGATGTGATGGTGTTGGGAGACAGCATGGCCGCAGGTGCCCTTGCCGATTCAAGGTTGGGTCAGACACTCTCCGGCAGCCAAATCGATCGAATCGTGGCACTGCGCACGCTTCACCACCACTATCCCCGTGGAAGTCCTGAATACCTCCGCGAGGCAAAGCGGCTTTCCGCTCGCATGGAAGATTCTGCCTTTTCAAGCACTCACAGTTGGGGACTTATTTCCCGATTGAACAGTCACCCACTCCTTCGTGGCCGAAGGCTCCGCATGACAAATCGGGCCGTGCTCGGGGCTACGGCCGAGTCGCTGGGCGATCAGATCTTTGAGTACCGTCAAGACTATC
>JANQPW010001011.1 GCA_028285285.1 Silvanigrellales bacterium | reverse complement strand
CAACAAGACAAATCAGCGCGGAAAACAGCCAAATCAGCCAACTGGGTCGACTGCTCAGCAAAGTTGGCAAAACGCCGGTACCTTCTTTTGTTTGGGTTTGCGATGATTTCTCTGCCCGGGCCATGCGATGAACCCCTCCGACTTTCTTTGGGGGAATTTCGGCCGGCTTCGTTGCTTCCTAAAGATGCTGCTATAAGCTAATCTATTTCAGCAGGTTAGCGTGAATGGAGAAAAGAGCTGAGAAATTGCCGTCGACGAGAGGTGTTTCCGCGCTTCCAACACAACTGTGATAGGATATGCGAAAGTTTTTTAGGTTTTCAACCGATGCTTCTAGAGTGTGGATTCGTAAAAGGGGACAAATCGACCATGAAGAGAATCATCTGCGTTGAAGACGATGAAGACCTCCGAGAGGCGTATGAGCTCACGTTTCAACGAGCGGGGTATGAGTGTCGAACGGTGGAAAATGGAATCGAGTTGGGATGCTTGATTGTTGAGTTTGAACCGTCTGTGTTGGTCCTCGACATGAACATGCCAGAGCTCGATGGCCTGTCAACGTTGAAGCGACTTGCTGTTTCAAAAAGGTTGCGCAACACCCGCTGCCTGGTTGTTTCCGGTTTCGTTTCTCCCGAGGCGGCGCGTTTCTTAAAGTCGCACGGAATCCCTTTTCTCGAGAAGCCGGTTGATTTTAGCGTGATGATTGAGATCGTAAATGAGTTGTTCACCGAACCTCCCCCCTTTGCGAGGCAGGCAAAGGCTTCATGATCAGAAACAGACTTGGACCGCAGAAGTTGGCCCCCATCAATGGCGTGTGCGCATTGCTGGCGGTTCTTGCGTTTGTGGCGATGTGGCTGGTTTCTCCCTTTGACCAGGCTTGGGTGCTCTGGCTCCATGAAAACCGATGGCCTGCTTTTGCAGACTTTCAAGACCGCAGTCTCTTTGCGGGTGGTGCGCTGGGTGGAAGTGACATCAGCCTCTTGTTTCAGGTGGGTTGTGGTCTGGCTTTTTTGGGAGCCGTTGTGAGCCCTTCTGTGAGACTGCGCTTGGGAAGCGCTCGCCGGGCATTTTGTGGCCTGGTTTTTTTTTCCGCGCTTTACAGCGGAGTTGTGGTGCAAGGCCTCAAGTTTGCGTGGGGCAGGGCGCGACCCTACATTGTCTTTGACGATGATCTGAAGCTCTATTCCGATTGGTATGAACCCGGCCTTCACACTCTTGAGATGGGTCGCTACGTGGGGAGTTTTCCCAGCGGCCACAGCGTTTCGGCAGCTGCCTTTTTCGCGTTGCTCTATTGGCACCCTCTTTGTCGGCCCCACGTGCCGCTTCAGAGATTTCTTCAGGTGCTTTTGTTTTTAGCGGCGGTCCTTTTCTGGCTCTTGATGTGCCTTGCAAGGCCTATGACACGAGATCATTTTTTGACAGACTGCCTGGCCTCCGGAGTTGTGGGTGCACTCAGCCTCGTTTTGGTTTCGCGGTGCATGCGGCAGCAAGAGGCCTCTTCACCCGTTTCGGTTGCGTGGAGTTTTCAGGCGCGCCCACTGATCCGTCTTTTCTCTGTTACTTTTTCTGTCATTGTTCTCGTTGGGGTGCTGCGGGAGTTGTTTCACACACCCTGAGGTAGCCAATCTGCTTGGCCATTTTTGCGGAGAACTTGTCACAGCCCCAAGGGCTCCAGGCGGGCATCACCAATATGGGTGAACGGAGCGCATATTCTTTAAAAACGGGTGAGCGGAGCCCAACTTGTCGGGGGGGATTGGTGGCTCCCTGATACCACAATGAAAACACAGGGCTGCGAAGTCCATAGGTGATCACTGGTCTTTCGGGGTAAGCTCGACTCGTGAAACGGCCGGCCTCGATGAGGGGATCCACAACCACCCGCGTTGCGAATTTGGCCGGACCAAGTGCTGCGGCTGCAAAAGCGAAGACATGCAGGGCCAGGGCTAAAGGCACCCTCTTCAGCATGTCTCGATGAGATGTGAAGCGAAAAACAAGAAGGATCTCTCTAGAGAGAGCAAGAAAAAGAACACCTGCCAACAATGAGAGCACAGACTCGGAAAACTCAAAAACACCAGCCGTGTTGCTCACGGCACTCACTTCAGGCCGGAGGAGGTGCGCGAAGAGGGAAATCACTTCAGGTCGGAGAACGAATGGTGCAGCCAAAAGTGCGACCCCACACACGGCAATGGCAAAGGCAATCAGCCCCATAAGTGTGGGAATGATCCCGCTTTGAATAACGCCAAGCATTTTTGCTTTGGGCGAGGGAGCGCTGCTGTCACTATCTTTCTCGGTTTTCCTTGAGGCCATGGCAATGAGCAGCACGAGGGCTGGAAAGGCCATCCAGGAAGGCCAGGTGTAGTTGGGAAGCTTTGTGGCCATGAAACTGAAGAAAAAGGGAGATGCCAAAAACCAACACAAAACAAAGCTGTTCTGAAGGCGAAAAGGCGTGAGACCTTTCAGCCGAGAAAGGAAATGGAGACAACAAACAGAGAGCCAACCTCCTCCTAAGAGGATCACAGGCCAGTGATAGAAGAAACTGCCTCCATGGGACTCCATGGCTCGAGTACCCCGGCCAATATGGTGATCCATAAAAAAGGAGCGGACAAATTCCTCATGACCGGCAGCCCAAAGACCCCCATAAAAAACCGCTGTTCCCAATGTGGCCAAAGCAAAAAGGGGACCGTGGCGGAAAACCACAGCTCTAAATGCCGCCAGAAAACTCGTGGGTGCGAGTGAGCAAAAGGCAAGTGTTTGGAAAGCGCAGGCAAGACCAGGGATCACAAGCGCAATCAGGCCTTTGAGTGAGGCTCCCACGCTCAGGCTGAGGGCAGCGCCGAGGCAGGGCCAAAAACCAATGGGTTGTGGGCCGCTGCCATCGTGCTGGTGCCAGCTCTTCACAAGAAGAAAGAAGGGGTAGGCCAAAGTGGCACAAAGCAGTGGGTCGATGAGCAGAAGGCCAGCTCCAAAAAGCGGAAGAATGGTGCAGAAATAGAGCCAGAAACCCAGTGAGAAGAATCGTCGTTGAGACGAGTTCTGCCTGGTGCCAAGCGTGGGCAACGGTGCGACCTCGGCAACCACTCGAGCCGACACAAAGGCCAGCACAATGGAGGCGAGCAGACTCACAATGCGAGCGAGGCCGGGAGCCCACTGCATGAGGCCCGGGTTGGAAAAGGGAGCGAGGGTCCACATGAACGGGGGCGGTTTGTCAGTCATCAGCCTGCCATCCCAGATTGTTGAGAAAAAATCTCCGCTGCTGACCATGGTGTTGGCCATGCTCATGTAGAGGCTTTCATCGTAGTCGAAGGGGTGCACACCGATCCAACAAATCACGATCAGTGGGGCGAGATACCAGAACTGATTTCTCCGACGGAAAGTGAAATTCTTGGGGCGCATGCTGAGCATCCTCATGTGCGGCAATGATGGGTCGCTCTGAGTGCCGGATCTTTGGCCGGCCAATTCGGGGAGAGTCTAGCAATTTGGCAGGTACAGTAAAGCTCAGCGTCTAGGGTCGGCGTGAGAATGTCACTCCGTTCACAGAGAGTCTGCGCTGGCCGGGCATGTTGAGGCTCGAAGAAGGGTAGAGATCTGTGGAGGTAAATGTCAGAAGAGAAGCCTCTTCATTCTCCATCGCAAAACGCTCCCGAACTGTGTCGCCAGAGCGTGCGGGCTCGGTTGCTGCGCAGTTCGTGCGGCCGGTGATTTCTGTGCACACGCCGACTTCCCAGTTTGTGAGACTGCACTCGCCCAAGCCGATCCACGTTTCCGCTTGAGCTGTGGAGAGGGGTGAGGCGCATGAACTGTCAAAAAGAAAGTCAGCCGCCTGCGTGGGTCGGGTGGGAGACTCCGTTGGAGGAAACAGCCGAACGCGACCCCTGTGGGTGATTTCATACAGTGGTTCACGCCCCACGCTGCAGCTGTCGAACACTTGTTTCGTGTACTCGAAGGTGGCGTCGTGAATGCTCAGAAACTGCTGTTCTGAAATGCTGCC
>JANQPW010000995.1 GCA_028285285.1 Silvanigrellales bacterium | reverse complement strand
CAGCATTGATTCAGTCAGCCACGATCGCACCCTCAGTGGACTCTCCGACCACGAGGCAGTTCACCTGCGCATTCGCGCTCACAGCCGGCCGCGCTAACCCGCGGCACAAAAAGCTCTGTTCCGCAAGCCCTTTCACCCACCTTGAGCAATTATAAAATTTTCAGGTTGTGGCAACTCCATTGCTAGATGCATTCCGGACATGGTGTCCGACGAAGTTTTTCTAATATGGAGTTATTCGCATGATGTTAAAAGTTGGGTCTCTGGTCGCAATCTCTGCTCTTGTGGCGGTAGCCTGTGGCAAGAAAGACGACGACAAGAAGGACGAGCAAACCACCGGGGAAGCAGGCCAAGTAGAGGAAATCGGCTTGAAACCTGAAAAAGAAGTGCCTTCTGAGGAGGAAATCGCAAAGGAAGAAGAAGAGAATGAGGCGGCAGCAAAGGCAGTTGAGGGAGCTGGAAGTTGTGAAAAATCACCGTGTTTCACACTCAACGACTACAAACTTGGCATTGGTCAGGTGAAAGTGGCTACTGTTGCCGACGGTCAGACCAAGTTCAGCTATCTGACTGGGTTCCAGGGAGCAGAAAACCGGAGCATTCTTCAAGGGGCGTGTTTGAACGAAACGGCCGCTGTCATGAAGGAGTTTGCAGAGGAAAACCCGAATGGTTTGAAAGATTTTGCAGATGCTGGCTTTGTTACCAACATTCTCGCACGCGTCTACGACTATTCGGCTGACTCAACCCTCGACACAGTTGACCCTTCTTTCTACCTCCATGTGAAGAGCAAGAAGCAAAGCGAAGGTCTCATTTGGGTTGTCAGAGCGTCTGTTCACTATAGTGATGACGGCGAACTGACGTGCACGCCTCCAACAAAAGAAGACATTACCAAGGGTCTTCAAGCCATGAAAGATCGTCACTTGTCTCAAGACTGACGGCCTCCACTCCTTTTTCCAATAGTTGAGCCACTTCTTGATTTCCAAGAAGTGGCTCAATGCGTTGTACAAAAACTCGACACACCGACTGCAATTGATCCTCTTCTGCACAGTTCCGATTTGATCTTGTTTCCGGCCTCTTTCGGGTGTTAAAAGCAGCTGCCAATAGCACTCTTGAGAAACCGCAGATTGAGGTCAAAAAATGAACTTTTCAAAGCTTATGGCTCAAATGCTCATCGCAGGCAGCGCGCTGATGTTGCTTTCATGTGGAGCCGCCCTCCGCATCGGCGGAGACATCGTGCCAGGAGACACCCAACCAAAAGACTTCACGTTGCTGGAAAACTCCGCTGTGGCCAACAAGGTGGAGATAGCCAAAGAAACAGGCCGAGTGGCCTGGTTCGACGTGTCTGGTGCCTGGTGCCCTCCGTGTCAAGTCTTTGCAAATGCTAAGAAGAACGGAGACGACTCCATGACGGCCGCGGACTTTGCTCAACAAACCGCGGAGGTCGATTTTTTTGAAATCGAGGAGATGTACACGACTTATGCAGGAATGCACACCTACTTTCCAGTTCCTGTGCTGGCTTACCCTACCTTTGTGCTCTACGATCCAAAGGGCGACCGTTGGGAGTTCTTCTTCGGGCTTGGAAATCTGAAGCAAACAGCAGACATGATCCGCCTGTTTCAGGAAGGCGGCAGTTTTGGTTTGACCCAATGGGAACTGATCAAGGGCCAGCTGAGCCGAGGGGAAGCAATCGACTCCCGTGTGGATGCCTGGAGTGTTTTCCTCAACATCGCCCAACAGTTCGGAGCGGAGAGAACCTTTGCGGAACTGAAGTTCTTGCAGGCAAACTCTGAGGCCCTGGCGGCCATTTTGCCGCCCGGCTACCTGGAAAGGCTGCCCGACTTTGTGCACGATGTTCTGTTCACAACGGGTGAATTCACGCTTGAAGACCTGAAAGCCGCAGACTCGGCTGCCCATGAAGCTCTCTTGAAACAAACCCGTCGTCTCCACAAGAATCTGTTTGTTTCGCCACTTGCAAGGGAAATTCGAGAAAAAGGAACATTTGAAGCTGCAAGAACCTGTCGCGAACTCCAGATAAATTTTAACGCAGCGTTCCCAACCACCTTAGTCACGCTCACAATTCCTGAAAGCGCTTCTGTGGAAGAAAAGGACAAAATTGAAAAGACCAACCTGGAACAGCTAAAAATCAGCGAGCGGTTTAAAATCACCCGCGATCTCATGTGCGACGTTTTAGATGTGCAGTCGGGAGTTGTGCCCAAAGAGAGACTTGCAGAAAAAATTCGCCAGTTTGACCTTGAGTCGGTCGTCACAAAGTCACACCCGGTGGGTCGGAGTTTTCTGCGCCGAGTCTTCGTTTCAGCCGGTGATTTCACAACTGCCGTAGATTTCACGGCCCAGGCCAAAGAGTTCGTGAACAATCGCAACCAAAAAGACATTGCCGACTTGAACCAAAAGCTCGGCGAACTCGGCACCCAACTGAGCGCGGCGGCTTCAGAAAAAGAAAAGGAAGAGATCCAATCTCAAATAAGCACAACTGAAGATCGACTGAAGGTAACACAGCTGTACACACGCTCGACAAATGCGGCCTATGACGAACTGATCTCGGCATATGTTTTGTCGGAAAGCCCAGAGGCCTTTCTGCAAAAACCAGCGCGATAACCGCCGAAACGCTTCGCTTAAGGTGTCTCTTGGCTGGGAGCAATGGCGGCTATGGCAGTGTCGACATACTCCCGTGCCAGTTCCTCAACTCGGGCTCTTAGCCTTGCAACGACTGCATCATACTGTCGCTGCCGAGCCTCGTCTTCTTTCCAATCGATAGTTTTCCAATCTTCAAAACGAGCTGTTTCTAAGATCTGCTTTTCGTAGTCCACGTCCCAATGAAAGTCGGGAAACTCCTTGTGGAGCAGCTCCCAGAACCGAACGGAGATTCTGTCAAAAATGGGGTTGGGCTTCTCTGTGTCAGAGGGCCCCCATATGGAAAGGGGCAACGCACGCTCTCCCCGCTGGACGAAGTCTTCATTTCCGGGCTCAACAACGATTGTGCCGCCATAGCCGTGCAATCTCATGGGAAACTCAAATCTATCCATGACGGTAAACGAGCCAAAGTCGACCAGTTCACCGCGCCGGGTGAACTGAAGATTGATCAAGTCACAGTTGAGAATTTCTTGCCGATCTTCAAACTTGAGCCCATGACAAGGAGGTGAGTCGGGAAGAGGCTGCTGGCTTTCCCGAAGGGCAATGAACTGACCCGACGAAGTCACTCCATAGGATCTGAAGTGTTTCTCAAGTTCGAGGCGCAGATTTTGAAGATCGAGCCGTTTTGCATCTGATCGACCGGCGGCGCGAAAATTGGGTCTGCGGATGATGGCTCCGGCATGAGAACGCTTTCCATATATGTCAATCATGTAGAAGCCCCAGTCCAATACCGCATAGGTGCCCAGTGTGGAAGCCATTATGCCAGAGCGATCAAGAAGATGTGCCATGGATTTCTCGAACACAAACTCCCGCAGAGCAGTGTGCGTTTCCAACAACCCTGTGGCATGCTCTTCGTTTTGCGGCACTCCGACAACTTCTTTCTTATTCTTGACGTAACGAAACTTTGCCGTGGTGAGACCAACGCCCTTCACATCGGCAAATCTCATGTTTTTGCCGTTGTCGAGACAAATGCCTGGTGTCTCCGGATCCAGCACAAAAAGAAGTGCTCGACCGTATCGGGGTGGGCGAAACCCTTTGCAAGTGTTGGGCTTGCCGTAGGTGCCCAAGTCTTCTTTTCGCGAATAGGGCACATTGGTGTTGATGATCTCCTTTGGGGGGCTGCCAAAGGCACTGTTGTAGAGCATGTGGCCTTGAGTGAACTGACCTGCCTGCCGGATCAGCCAACGATCTATTTTTTTCTGTGACCAGCTCTGCGTTTCTGGAAAATCAGACCGAATCAGTTCGTAGTCGGCCAAGAGTATCCGCGCCGTGCGAACAGACACAGTGGGAACCCGCCAGCTGGTCTTGTTGAGTTGGATCTCATGGGGTTTAGACCCATAGAGAACCATGTCCGGGTATACGAACGAAAAGTAGTTTGTCCTCAGCGGAGATGGATAGAGCCGGCGGACATCAAGCCAACCCTCAATGTTCTGCAGTTGTGAGTCGTTTTGGTCGGCCTCCGAAGTTTGCGAG
>JANQPW010000984.1 GCA_028285285.1 Silvanigrellales bacterium | reverse complement strand
AAGCCGAGGGTTTTCACCAAACCCAGCTCTTTTTGAAGAAGTTGCTTCACATTGGCGGGTATTCCCTGTGGGTAGCGCTTTGTGGCTTTAGCCCAGGTGAGCTGCTCCAAATAATCTTGTGCACTCATGCTGTCGGGCACGAATTCTTTGGGGTAGCGGTAACTGAGCTCGTCGGGTGAAAAACTCATGCGCTCTGCGAGGCTGAAGTTGTGAACAAGGGCTTGCTGCAGGCGTGGATCTCTTTCACAAAAGCTCCAAAGGTTGTGAGCAGACTGCAGGTGGCGTTCTGTGTTGGGAAAGCAAGCCCAGGGAGAGATCTCCTGGAGAGGGGTGTTGAGACGAATAGACTGGAGTAAGTCGTGTTTTTCTTTGCACCGAGGAGTGGCAAAAAAAACGTCTTCTGTGGCCAGCAGGGGAATGCCCAGTTCATCGTGAGCTTTGAGGTGGGCTTGGAGAGACAGGTGCTCCAGAGCCTGCGTGGGGGGTGTGACGGCCAAATAGAAACGTGAATTTGAAGGGCACTCTGAGACGGAGTGGGTGTGTTTCTGCCAGAGCTCCTGAAAGCGCAGCAGATCGTCACACCAACGGGCAAAGCCGTTGCCATTTGTTTGAGAGTTGTGATGGGAGCAGAGTGCGCTCCACCCCCGCATGGGAAGAAGGGCGGTGACATCTTCTGTGGGCCAAGGAAGGGTGGGGTCATCCAGGCATAAGGGCTCGGCAGCTTTGCCATTGCGATGGGTGTGATCCAGCAGCCGACAGAGGGCCCCGTAGCCTTTGAGGCTTTCAGCGATCAAACACAGTCGAGGTTGGAGGAAGGCCGGAGCTTCTAAGCTGAGCAGGTCGCACCCTGTGGGGGCTGGAGTGCCCTCAGGTCTGCCCAGAGGGAGGCGCACTTGAGCCCCAAAGAAACAGCGCGGAGGACCAGATGCTTCTTCGTTGTTGATGTGTTCTTTGAAGTGGTCAGAGCGAGAGAAAATATGGAATCGTGCCAAGCCATAAACGCCATCGAAGTCGCTCAGGCAAAGCCCCTGGGCTTGCTGGCGCAAAGCGGCCAACAAAAGTTCAGAGGGCTGCGAAGCCCCCTGCAAAAAGGAGTAGGCTGATTGGGCGAGCCACACAAAGGGGCGGGGCCTTAAAGGCGCGACTGTGTTTTGATGCATGAAGCACGTTTCATTTCGCCCACGATCCACTCGGGGAGGGGTTGGAGGGAGTCGAAGTAACCCATCAGTTGCCATTTGCGTTTCTGAAGGTCTTTGTGGCGTTCGCTGCTGGGGCTGCAAAGCCACAAAGCCGTGTCGGCTGCAACACGGGGTGAAGCCCAGAGGTAAAAATCATAGTTGCCCACACTTTCTAAGTAGAAACAGTTGTTGCTTTTGGGTGGTGACTCAGGTTCATGTGGGAAGAAAAAAGGAAGAGGGCAACGCAGCACGGCAGGAGGGCGGTGAAGGAAGGCATGACTGTAAAGGCGGGAAGAGGGTGGAAGGGGTTGTTGAGGAAACAGGGGACGAGCTGCGTGTGGCCTCTTGAAAGAAGCTTGAGGTGTGAAGTGTTGTGAAGAGTGACCGTCGAGGGCAAGAAGCTCTTTACGGAGTTGAAAAATAGCATTGAGATCCATGCTCTTGTGTTTGCTTTCAAAGAGCTGAGTGTGCTCTGGGCGGTGAGCCTCGGGAGCGATGCGGAGTGGGCAGAGCGAAAGGAAGGCAATGTGACCCACGAGATGAGCCACTTCGGGTTCCTTGGGATGGCACAACCCAAGGCCATCGCTGGTGGACACACACTGCCAATTTTCAGTGTCTGCTTCCCCACCACCGGAGGCAGTCACGCGCGCAAAAAAGTTTGGGATGCTTTGTGAGTTTTGGTCTTCTTGGAAGCGTTGGCCTTTTCTTTGCTGGGCAGGCGAGAGCAAGCGTTCAAAAATCTGACTCAAGATGGTTTCCGTGGTGCGATCAATCTCAAAGATTGTTTCGTTGAGAAAGATCTGTTTCTTGAGCGTGTGGCCGCTGGCAAACTGAATCGTCACTTCAAAGTGACGCACACCGTAGCGGATGAGAGGTGAAGCTTGTCGCAGTTTTTCGAAGCAAACGGTGATGCACTCCAGCAGGCAGGGCACCAGTGCCGAAAGATCTATGGCATGGGTGATGGAGAATGTCGGTGTTTCCAATGATGAGGCGCTGAAAGCGGCGGGCTCCAGGGGGGCGTCTTGGTGCCGCAAAGGCACATGAGCAAAACTGTGGAAGGGGCAGGAGTGGTAGCAGCTCTTCCAGAGAGTGGCCACAACTCGCCCAAAGCGGCGGTTCAACTCCTCAAAACTCCATTGTGCCCGCGCTGTTTCGGGTTTGGGGAAACGCATGTGCTCCATGCTTTGCACAAAGCGCTTCAGGGCATCTGCGTGGGTTTGGAGGGTTGCAGCAGGGAAGGCATAGAGATTCAAATAGAAGAGAGCGCATTGGAG
>JANQPW010000970.1 GCA_028285285.1 Silvanigrellales bacterium | reverse complement strand
TGCCAGAGAAACCTCAGGTCGTTCCGCAGAAAGTAGAGCCAACTCCACAACCTCCGCCTCCGCCTCCGCCTGAGCCTGTGCATATGCAACTGCTGCGTTTTGAACAAGATGCCTGGTATCGGACGTGTTTTTGGCTCACCATCAATGGTCAGCACTCCGATGAGACAGCTCTGGGCTGTAACAAAGGTATTCCACAGCTGGGTCACAAAAAGAAGCTCGTTGTTGGCACCACAAGCTCCGGTCAAGAGGCTCAGTGTGTGACTCTTGGGTTGCGCGCAGAGGTCTACAAAAATACCGAAAATTGCACAGGTCCGGGAAAATGTGCTCCTGATTCATATGCTCAGGTGGCGTCGTTTGTGAGAAGCACTTCCGACTCGGCCGAATCAACAGGTGAAGCCTCAGCATTCGTTATTCAAGAACGTGGGTCTCAAGAAGGCATTGACTCGCGCATCGATGCCACACTGGAAATCACGGCCGCAGCGCGCGCCTGGAGCCAGAAGCCCGTCTCCCCGGAGTTGGTTGACTTCCGAGTTTACTTTGAGGATCAGGATGCTGAGTCTATGAAAAAAGCCTTTGCCCCCGGGGGGAGCTGGGCTGCTCAGGGTGTTGATTTCAACGACATTGTCTTTGAGTTGAGCATTCCGAAGTCCCTTCGCTTTTCTTTTGAGGCCACAAAAGTGAGCTGCGCTCCGGCAAAAAGCTCGCAAGAAGAAAGCTCCTCAGCTCCTTGAAGCAGTCACTCATGGGGCTTCTTTTCCGACAGGTGTGCACTTCTTTCGGTTGCTGTGACAACGGCCTGGATGAGCATTGGGCGCAGACCATGCTTTTCGAGTTCGTGGATAGCTGAAATGGTTGTGCCTCCTGGGGTTGTGACTTGATCTCGGAGTATGGCGGGGTGGAGGCCAGTCTCTTTCACAAGTTGCCCTGCGCCAATCACGGTTTGGGTGGCGAGCTCTAGCGCCAGTTGGCGTGAAAGTCCCATTTTCACCCCGCCATCTGACAAAGCCTCGATGACCATGTAAATGTAAGCCGGTCCAGAGCCGCTGAGCCCAGTGACGGCATTGAGGTGTTCTTCGTTTGTGATCCAGGTTTGGCCTACCGTGTTGAAAATCTTCCGGGCCACTTCGAGGTGACTCTCGGTGGCAAATCTCCCAGAACAGATTGCGGTTGCCGATTGGTCAATGGTAGCTGCAATGTTAGGCATTGTTCTGACCACGGGTGTTCCCTGGGGTAAGCCTGCCTCGAGAGTTGATGTGTCAGTGCCCGCCAAAATCGAAATCACAAGTGGGGGTTGAGTTTTGCCCTTGAAAACCAGAGACCACTCTG
>JANQPW010000947.1 GCA_028285285.1 Silvanigrellales bacterium | reverse complement strand
CCTCGACTTTCGACTGGTTCTTGGAAAACTCGACGCCTCACAAATGAACACGCTCTTAGACGAAGCCCGCACGGAGCTCGGCAAAGACCCCGAAGACGTGTCCGTTGACACCATTGCTGAGCTTTCCGAGTGGCTGCGCGAGCAAGAGAAGATCCCAGAGGAGTCCACGATCTTGCTGGAGCGCAACTACAAAACCGAGAAGGGCATCACTGAGTTGGAGTCCGCCACACCTTACCTTGTGGAACAAAGCCCCAAGCTCACAGGCGACTTCATCGAAACAGCTGATTCTGGACTCTCTCAAGGTGGTGTCAACCTCACTCCTCGGTATGTGGTGAACATGACCCTCAACCCTCAGGGCGCTAAGTTCTTTGGAGACCTCACCACCGAAGCTTACAAACCCGAAAACTCACCCAACCAAATTGCCATCGTTCTTGACGGCAACATCAACTCCGCTCCAGCCGTGAGCAATGGGCCCATCCTCACCGGTCGGGTGGAAATCACCATGGGCAACTCCGGATTTGACATGACTGCCTCACAGCGCGAAGCCCAGGATCTCGCCCTGGTTCTTCGAGCCGGTGCTCTCCCGGCGAAGGTCAACATTGTGGAAGACCGCCAGGTAGGGCCCAGTGAAGGGGCAGCCAATATTCGCGCCGGTGTGCTCTCAGCTATTGTGTCGGGCATTTTGGTGGTTGTCTTCATGTTCATCGTCTATGGAACCGCTGGCCTCATTGCCAATGTGGCCATGGTTTTCAATGGAATCCTTATTTTGGCCTTTTTGGCCGCCTTTGGAGCCACCCTCACCCTTCCGGGCATTGCTGGTATTGTGTTGACCATGGCCATGGCCGTGGACGGCAACGTGGTGATCAACGAACGCATCAAGGAAGAAATCAACGCCGGAGTGCCACCGCGCACGGCCTTTTACCGGGGTTACGCCAACAGCTTGAGTGCTCTGGTTGACGCCTACGTGACATCGGCGGTGGCTGCCCTCATTTTGCTGGTCTACGGCAACCCAACCGTCAAAGGCTTTGCTATCACCTTTTTGGCGGGCATCGTCTCCACCTTGTTCACGGCCTACTACGTCACAGAAGTGATTGGCATCTGGTTGACTGAGAAAACACGCATCAAGCGCTTCAGCTGAGGGGAAGACACGCATGAAAAACAAATTTGGAAACATCACATTCTTCCCCCACACCTTGCGCATTGATTTTATGAAGCACCGCAAGCTCTCCATTGCCCTTTCCAGTGTGCTCGTGCTGGCTTCCATTGTCTTAGTGGCTGTGCGTGGACTCAACTACTCCATCGACTTCCTCGGTGGTTCCGAAGTGAGCTTCTCCACACCCGATCAAAGCCTGAATTCTGACAAGCTTCGAGAAATGGTGACCAATGTTGGCATCAACCCCAACGCCTTCGAAGTGAATGCTTTTGAAGACACTGCGGAGGGCAACAAGGCCTTTGTGGTGCGCATTCAAAGGGAAAAGGGTCAAGCAGAAGAAGCCGTTTCGGGTGCAGCCAACACGCTGGTAGGACATCTGCGCGAAGGCCTCGGAACCGATCAGTTTGTTCTCGACTCGGTCACAAACATTTCCGGCAAGGTTGGTAAGGAAGAAGAAAACCGCGGCTATCTTGCCCTACTCCTCTCTTTCGTGGGTATTTTGATCTACGTTTGGTACCGCTTTGACCTCCGCTTTGCTCCAGGCGCGGTGCTTTGCTTGCTCCATGATGTCATTTTGGCTTTGGGTATCATGACCGCACTGGGCAAGCCCTTCACGGTTGCTTCTATTGCAGCCTTTCTCACCATTGTGGGTTATTCCATCAATGACACTGTGATCATTTACGACCGCATTCGCGAAACGACATTACACAACCCGCGAATGGCCATTGCCGATGCCGTGAACCAAAGCATCAGCCAAACCCTCAACCGAACCTTTTTGACGTCATTGACCAGTTTGTTTGCCCTGGGTGTTCTCATGGTTTGGGGTGGTGGCTCCATCGAAGACTTTGCCATGACCATGCTCATTGGGGTTATCGTGGGAACCTATTCCTCCGTTTACGTTGCTGCTCCGGCCGCCTTGGGAATGGATGAGTTCCTGAGAAAACGAGGCGTTAAGCTCTCCGATCCAAATAAGAAGAAAGTGGCCCAAGATGTGGACTATTGCCCTCCCGTTGTGTTGAAACGACGCCCCGAAAAGTCTTCTTGAGGCCTATCAAGACATGTCTGCCCCAGAAGCTGCAGAGATCTGGAGAACAGTGCTCGAGTCGTCACGGCGCCGCTGGGTCGTGCCCGAACACTGGACGGGCTCAAGAAAGGTGGCTGGCGCCACCGCTTCCCCCACTCACAAGCCAGCCCCTGCAGGAGAGCCTGACTTTGACCACGAATGGGGTCTTGATCATCTCCTCCTCCGGCGTCGGCAGCAACTCCAAAGCGACTTTCCAGCCACCTTTTCTGACGCGCCTCTGCAGGAGCTTCCCAACCCATCTCTCATGAAAGATATGGAGAAAGCTGCCGATCGCATCGTTCAAGCTCTTCAGGAGGGGGAACGGATTGTGATCTTTGGCGACTACGATGTGGATGGGACGGTGTCCTGCGCTATGTTGCGGCGCTTTTTTGCAGAATACAGTTATGAGCCAGAAATTTACATTCCCAACAGACTCACCGAAGGCTATGGACTGAATGCCACAGGGCTTGAAGCCGTGGCCAGTCGTGGTGCCCGTGTTGTGGTCACAGTCGACAACGGCATTGCCGCCGTTGAGGCCTGCGTTCATGCCAAAAGCCTGGGTTTAGACGTGATCATCACCGATCACCACGAACCCCCTGCAGCACTGCCGGCTGCCACAGCCATTGTGAACCCCAAACAAAAGGACTGCGGCTTTCCCTACAAAGACCTTGCCGGAGTGGGCGTTGCTTTCTTTTTGCTCATCGCTCTGCGCCGCCGTCTGAATTCCACTCACCCTCAAGTGAAAGTCAATCTCAAAAGCTACCTTGACTTTGTGGCTCTGGGCACCATTGCCGACATGTGCCCCATCAGCGGTTTGAACCATCTGCTCACTCGCACCGGGCTTGAAGTGATGAACCTCAATCTGGCAAGAGGAACCCGACCTGGTCTCGAAGCCCTTCTGGGCGTAGCCAAAGTGGAGCCTCAGGCCCCCATCACCTCGGAGCACGTAGCGTTCCAGATAGGACCCCGCCTCAACGCCGCTGGTCGCTTGGGCACAGCCCTTGCCACCGAGGAGCTCCTGAGCACTTGGGATCGTTCCCGTGCTGCGAGTCTGGCGCACATGCTCGATGAAGAGAACCGCAACCGCAGAGCGTTGGAAAAGGAAGCTGTGCAAGATGTGCTCCGCCAGCTCGCGTCTGACGCAGCCCTGCAGGCTCATGCCCCTCTTCGAGGGCTTGTGCTCCACGAAACCAATTGGCACCCCGGAGTGCTGGGCATCGTGGCTTCTCGATGTGTGGAGCGTTTCTACACTCCAACGCTTGTGCTCACAACATCTGAGGGAAAGTTGAAGGGCAGTGGTCGCTCCACCGATGAGATCAATTTGTTTGAGATCCTCGACAAGCATCGGGATCACTTTGTGGCCTTTGGTGGGCATGCTAAGGCTGTGGGCTTCACCCTTGATGCCGATCGGCTGGAGTGGCTCCGTGAAACCCTTCAAGCGGAAATCTCACAGATTCAAGCACACCAGCCCCTTCCCAAAAAGGCACCGTTTCGCATCGACGCTCAGCTGGCTCTTGAAGAGTTGAATGAAGAGGTTGTGGACAAACTCCAACCTCTCGAGCCCTTTGGATTTGGCAATCCTCGGCCACGATTCCTTCTGACCGGCGTTTCTGTTGAGCGAAGTCAACCCATAGGGAAAAACAAAGACGACGGCCATTGCCGCCTCACCCTGAAGCAGGGCCCAACCCAAGGTGCAGTTCCCTTCACTGCCTTCTCTCTTCGCGAGAATGTGGAACAAGAAGTAGCCCGAAGCGCGTCTGAAGGAACGCCTCTGAATTTTGTGGTTGAGGTTTCTCTGGGCTACTGGAGAGGTCAGAGCCGCTTGGAGCTGCGTGCATTGGATGTGGCAGCTGGTGCACTGTTTACAGACAGTGCACCAGAGAAACCAGTGCTCGAAGCAGGCTCGAAAAGCCGAGATCAGGTTGATTTGGAAACATAGACAACAAAAGGACCAAGTACGTTTACGCAACTGGATTTCTGCTGTATTTGCTACTGGACACGTATGATGACGAGTTTCCCCATGGGCTTTATGATGGGCAATGACAAAGCCCATTGGGCCTGAGGAGCACGTCGCAGGAGGGTCTTTTATGAATATTCGGGCATGGTCCTTTCGCAGCAGACTCAAAACTCTAGCACTTTTTTCGGGGCTTCTGACGGCTTTCTCCGGAAAGGCCGCAGACTCAACTTACAAGGTCGCGTCGGGCTCCTATGAAGGCTTTTTTCTCAAAAAGTCCGCCACGGCACCCACAGTGCTCCTCATCCACGATTGGGATGGACTGACGGAATACGAAAAGAAAAGGGCCAAGATGCTCTCCGACTTGGGGTATTCGGTTGTTGCAGCAGACCTGTTTGGCAAGGGAGTGAGACCCACTGAAGACAAAGACAAACGACAACACACGGGGGAGCTCTACAAAGACAGAAAGCGTATGAGAGAGCTCATCGCTGGTGCCCTTCGTGCAGCAAAAGAAAAAGGAATCAACACAAAAGACCTCGTTGCTGCTGGTTATTGCTTCGGTGGAGCCGCTGTGCTTGAGATGGCCCGAGCAGGTATTGACGCAAAAGGGTACGTCACTTTTCACGGCGGATTGAAGACACCTGAGGGGCAAGATTACTCGCAAACCAAGGCGAAGGTCGTTGTGTTTCATGGAACAGCCGATCGGGCCATTCCCATGACCGACCTAGCCCAGCTGGGCACCGAGCTCGAAAAGAACAAGGTGGATCACGAACTCATCAGCTATGGCGGGGCACCCCATGCCTTTACCGTGTTTGGTTCACCACGCTACAGAAAAACTGCCGACGAAAAGTCGTGGAGTCGCTTCACGACCTTCTTAAGCGACACCTTACGCAAGTGAAAAGAGCTGAAAACTTCAAGCTGGGTTCGATAAGAAGCAGCCTTATCAGCCAACCGAAGAATGACTGTCAGATCAAGTGCCGCACATCTCTTCAAGATGTTCTAGTTCTGACCTGCGCAATTCTCCCTCGTAGATTTTATTTCCTTCCGACGTTTCCATCACCGCAAGTCCCTTTGACCTCAGGAACTCTGGGCCACCCGAGCATTCAACTACCTTGGCCGTTTCCAATCTCACGTATTCAAGCGGATCAAGTGTTTGGCTGAAATCTTTTGGGGAAAACTCAATCCGCTGCGAGCGCAAAAAACACCCTGTTTCTTTTAGTTTATTTACTTCCGGAGGGGTCATCGCCGAGTTTCCATGGAAACGCACAACTTTATAACCCAAAAACTCGGCATCATCGACGATTGATATTTTTCGTTTATTGAATTTCTTTTGAATCTTATCGAGGCACTGACCCCAGGCAACAAATGGCTTTATCCACAGCCGAAAGTCATTGGAGTGTCTCCCAACGTCATGACTCAAGAAGTAGAACTCACTGTTCATCGCTTCTGGAGGGAATGATGCGGCATAGGGGATGGCATCATCAGGAAGAACAAGGGTTTCCCCAATGCTGCGACGCGCCTCACCCTGGATTTTTGAAAGAAAATCTGAATACGAGATCGATTGACCCGCCTCCAAAATTTCTAGAGTCATCCCGAACCACAATGAAAAAACTGAACCTACGAAGTTGACACCCGCACCTGAACGGGAAGAGGAAGACGACATCACAATGATCTCATCTACAAATCCTCGAATGACGACACTATTGAGAAGGGGTTGGATCCAACTCCCGCTGTAACAAGAGTCGATAAAAATAACGAGCCTTCGAATTCGAACATTTGCCTTTCTCAAACCCGACTCTATATCGACGGGCTCAAAGACCCCCCTCCGCATGCAGGCTTTTCTTGAAAACCCGTGGCCCGAGTGGAGAAAAACAAAGGTTCCCTCTGGGGGCAACTGCGACACTTCCTGTGAAATGTTGTCGATAACTTGTTGAACGGTGGGGTCAGTCAAAGATCGAGTTGCAAAACCCAAGTCTTTGAAAATGGCGCTAAATCGATAGCGCGTCTGCCGAATGGAAGGGTACTCTAACAAGATCTTGCTGAGGGGGCTAACACCCTGGGAAGAAACCGAAATGAGTGCCCGTTTTGAACCCCCTGTGGCAAATTTGTTCGCCACTTTGCTTGAGTCTGTGGAAGAAAAATCCCTAGACTGGCAGCCAGCGGCGGCTGCAAAGAACAACAACACAAGGGCGCCAAGAAAACAATTCAATTTCATTCTGTGGATTCCTGTACATCAATCGTCTTTCAAAAGCGAATGATACCACGGTAGGTACCGTTCCTATCACGCCTCACTCCTTCTTTGTGGCGTGCAGCGCAGCTGCTTTGAGAAGTCCACTCACCTTCTGAGAAATTTTCGGTTTTGCAAGCTTTGCTTCCTTCAACACCTCAGCAAAACTTTTATAGCTCAGTGTGGTCTGTTGGCCTGATCTGGCTATGAGAGTTTTCATGGGCAAAGCGAGGGCAATTTGCGGATTCTCAAGCATCAGCTTAGTGCCCAGCTTGGGGTTTCCAAAGATCACCACTCGCGTGTTGGGCATGGTCAAACCGGCCTCTTTGGCGGCTTTGGCGTGGTCAATCACGGCAAAAATTTTGATGCCTTTGCTTTTCAAGAAATTCAAATACCTTTCTTCAACTTCATTTGGTGTGAGCTCACTCGAGTAAGACTCAAGCTTGGCCGAACCTGTTCCTTGTGCAAAAGCAACGAAACTCAAACCCAGCAAACCGAATGCAGTTGTGGCTTTGAAACGAAACAGGGTCCGTGCGGTTTTCATACGTTGTCCTTAGAGCAAGAGTTGGAATGTTGAACTCATCGGTTCACGTCTTAAAGATGACACCACCGGCTTCAGTGGGCAACACAGCAGGGCACTCGCTCTCCGGTGGAAATGGCCGACCATCGAAAACAGGCGAGAGCAGTCAAAAAAACAGCGATATTGAATATTTGCACTTGTTTTTGCAAAACAAAATCTCTACTTTAGGAATACATGTATTCCTAAAGTAGAGATTTTGAAGTGTACAGAAGAACCCTTAAACTCCCGAAACCACAAGAAGAAAGCTTCTTTCTATGGGGCCCCAGACAGGTCGGCAAAACACACCTGCTGCAAACGTCCTTTCCAAACGTACCCTTTGTGCAGCTTCTCAAAAACGAAGAGTTTGCGGCCTACCAAGAATCTCCACAGCTGCTTCGCCAGCGTGTGACATCAAACAACTGGGACTTTGTGATCATTGATGAGGTTCAAAAGATACCCCAGCTTCTCGACGAGGTTCATTTTCTCATCGAAGAAAGAGGCACTCAGTTTGGGCTCTGCGGTTCCAGTGCGCGAAAAGTTCGACGCGGGCACGCCAATCTCCTGGGAGGTCGCGCCCTCCGTTTCGAGCTTCTTGGTCTCACAAGCCACGAAGTGGGAATCGGTTACGATCTCGAAAGACTTTTGAACGTGGGTTACCTTCCCAAAATCTATGACTCCTCAAAACCACAGGATCTGCTCCGCGCCTACTGCGCGGACTACCTTGCTGAAGAAATCCGAGCGGAAGGGTTGCTCAGAAACCTGGCTCCCTTTCAAAGATTCATGACAGCTGTGGCACTGGGAGACACAGAGGTTCTGAACTTCCAGTCCTTTGCCCGCGACGTGGGTGTTTCGGCACCAACAGTGAGATCCTACTTTGAAATTCTGAGCGAAACCCTGTTGGGACGTTTTTTGCAACCTTGGACAAGGCGTTCCAAAAGACGTGTGCTCAAAAAGCCAAAGTTTTACTTTGCTGACGTGGGTGTTGTGAATCAACTCGCTCGTCGTGGAAAGATAGAGCCACAGTCGAGTCTCTGGGGAAAATGTTTTGAGAATTGGGTCTGCCACGAACTGCATGCCTGGATCTCCTACAAGAGCCCCAACACGCAGCTCTCCTTCTGGCAGCTTTCATCTGGAATTGAAGTTGACTTTGTTGTTGGCGACATGAACATCGCACTGGAGTCAAAGGCCACAAAGAAGATCACTTCCGATCACCTCAAAGGGCTGCGCCAACTGGCAGTAGAACACCCCGAAATCCAAAAGCGGTACGTGGTTTCCTGCGAAGAGCATTCTCGCACTCTTGATGACGGAATTGAGATCCTGAGTCATCAAGATTTCACAAAGAGGCTTTGGTCAGGAGACTTGATTCCGGAAGGAACATGAAACTTCCCGAGCTTTGACTCAACGCCCACGTGACTTCATAAGCACCAGGGTTCTTTCAATTCCCTCAATCAAATGTTCATAACCTTCCACAACGCTCAGATTGTGTTCGTCGGCCAGCAGTGGGTCAAACCACCTTTGAGGAATGCTTTCAACGGGAAGAGGATAGCCCTTGGCAAGTAGCCACCAATCGCGCAGGAGTCTCGCCACCCGCCCATTTGCATCGGGAAAGGGATGCAAAAGATCGAATGACTCTCGTAGCTTTTCCGCAAAGAGAATAGGATGAACCTGGGACTCATGCCGCCGAAACCAGTCCGAAAGTTCAGGCACGGGCACGAACACTTCCTTGTGGATTTGAACAGCCCAATTCAGAACATCCTTGTATTTTGATTTCGAGCGTTGAAAACAAGTCTGTTTCCTCGCCTCCAGGCTTCCATCGATTCATCTTTGATCGCGAAAAAGGGTTGCAGTTGTTCCTTCTGGAAAGTCCCGGCAGGAGAAAAGAAGCATGACAAAGAGCAATAACAACGCCTGGAGCATTCAATTTCCTTTGCACGTCTTTGCTCGAAACGATGGATCAACGCGGGACAATCGTCCGACCCACGCTAGTATAGTAACATCGAAACAGTCCATCCCAATCTCGAAAGCCAACCGGCCTGCCCCATCTTTCTCCCGGGCGGTTGCAATGCGTCAAGATCTCGCTAGCCGAAAAAGAAAAATCAGAAAGCTCCGTGATGGAATGAAAAACAACCCAATGGTCGTCTTCCAAGACCATCGTTGGTGAAGCGAAACCGAGTTGACCAGTTTCTCCGGCTGGTGAGCGCGCAATCGTTTGCGGTGGAGTCCAGTTTTGTAGGTCCTGGCTTGCAAACTTGATGATGTTCTCCCCACGGTGAAACACCACTGGGTCAACAATTGAAGTGGCAAACACAACCCACCCCTCGCTGACCTTTTTGACTTGCGCAATGTTGGCACGCGTTGACAGTCGCGCCGGTTCAGAAAGCAAATTCAAATCTTCATCGAGCACCACCGTGGCAAAATCAAGAGAAACGAGAGTTTGGTCTTCTGTATCAATTGGCGCACTGGGAAGGGAAAAACCCAACCCGGAGAAAAAGAGACGAATCTGATCGCCCTCTACCGCGGCACTCGGTTCTTGCACGTTGTTCAAAAAGCTGACGTGCTCCAGATCAAAGGGCACCACGGGGTTTTCAAGATGCCGAAACCGTCGCTGCTCGACCATCAGCGACTGAAAGAGCGATTGGCCAGAGAGCTCCAAGGTGGCTGCACCAATTTGAAACCG
>JANQPW010000945.1 GCA_028285285.1 Silvanigrellales bacterium | reverse complement strand
GGCTCTTCTGCGTGGTGATGGACCATCCGGCGAGCCGCTCGTAGGTGGTCGAATAGCCGGCTGTTGACAGAACAGCATAGTTCTCTCGGGAATGAGAAGCGCTGAAGAGGGCCAAGGTTCTTTCTTCTCCCATGTTGACGCGTGTCAACTGAAAGGGGAGGGAGGCCTCGGAGTCTGATTCGATAACCTCATAGGCTTTCAACAGACAGATAGGGCTGTGAACATCGATTTGAGCATGGTTTTCAACAACTTCTTCTTGGAAGAGTAAACCCGACGGCGGAATTTTAATGGGCTTGTCGAAGTGAATTTTGAGCCCTCCAAAGTCAAGGCTTTCACTTCCAAAGATGTCTTTTGGGCTGCTGCCTCGAAACTCGGTAGACTCGAGTGTGCGTTTTGACCTTCTGATTTTCATGTCTGCAACCGAGTCAAGCGGCTCACTCGTGCCCTGACCACCAGCAAGAGCTTGCAATGCCAGTCGTTGGTGAAGCCATTCGTAGAGAGCAATCTGAGCCGGTCGATGTTCCGTCTCTCCACTGATATTGAAGCACACATCAGCCTTTGCTTCTGCTTTCAAAATATCAACTTCAATCTCATACTCCTCTTTGTGTGTGAGCCATTCTTCAATCCTTTTGATCTGCAACGCAGAGTCGGACCGAATTCGAGAGTTGATTCGCTCCTGCTTCGCGTCTTGGCTGGGGCTGTGGCTTTGCACGAGCGCCTCGAACTTCTGCTTTTCTTTTTCCAGCGAAGCTGTGTGTTCTTTGATTTCCTGTTTCAAAGCTTCTTCGGAAAGAGTCTCTTCAACGATCCCGCAAACAGTGCCGAGTTGAAAACTCTCATTTTCATAGTCAACGAAGAGTCTCGTTCCCTGGGAGTTGACGTTAACAGAAACTGTTCTGCCGAGATCCCGGCTTTTGCAAGCCTGAGTGAGAAGGAGGAAAAGCCAAAAAACGGCGAATGAACGCTGACCTTTTAAACCAGGTAGAACCATGATTCTTCCCCATGTGCAGAAACGTTTCCGAGTTTTGGCTAGTCTGTCACAGAATGAGTGGTGGCGCATCTGGGTATCTTGATGGGCACATTCGACTTGGGAACTGGAGATAGAGCTTAGAAGCGGTCTCATAAATATCGAAACAGTATGATTGCTGATGCCAATTGAACCATACCCAGGTAATTCTGAGACTTTCTCTCATACCTTGTCTCTACT
>JANQPW010000937.1 GCA_028285285.1 Silvanigrellales bacterium | reverse complement strand
AACCAGATTGTGGCTCGGCTCAAAAGAGAAAGTTTCAGTTCAAAGTACATCAAGCTCTACAACTCGGCTCACTCTCGTGATTTACACGAACCTCGTGTTCTTCCAAGTTGGCTGGTTTGCAAGCAATTTGTTCTATCAGGTGAATACCACACCCTTTTGCCAAGGTTTGTTGTGGCGGAAGAACTTCGCCATGGTTTTTTGCAGACCGTCCAGCAACCATTTGAGTTGGACTCCATTTCATTTTGCACAATCACTCTTAAAAATCGCTCAATTCCAAAAATAGCTCTGCCATTCCTCGATCTGATTCGAAAAGGTTTTGAAGGGTAGGTGTCGCAGAAACGCTCAACCGCGAAAGTGATGGTGCTCCAGGAGAGACTTGAACTCTCAAGGGGTTGCCCCCGGCGGATTTTGAATCCGCTGCGTCTACCAATTCCGCCACCAGAGCTTGAAAAGAAAGCGGCCATTGGAGGCCAGCCTCAATTGAGATAAACTGTTTCTCACAACAGAGATTCTCAGAATTAGTGGTGTAGGATCCCTAGGGGAGTCTGTCAAGAAGACGATCTCAATCCAGCACAAGGAGGCCCATTCTTGGACTTTCGATTCAATCCCGTGTCGCCAACAGCGGTCTCAATCGAGTTCAACGGCGCGATCAACGAAGATGCAGAGGTGACCCTAGGCCGCATTGCAGGAGAACTCGGACCTTTTTCTGAGATCCACTTTGTCTTCGCACGTGTCTCAGCGGTCAACTCCCTGGGGGTGAGGGCATGGGTCAACTTCATGCGGTCTATCTCATCAAACAGAAAAATTACGTTTCACAAATGCTCCCCAGAAATCATCTCGCAAATCAATATGATCCCAAGCTTTCTGGGCAATGCCGTCATCAATGACTTCTTCGTCAACTATATTTGTCCGAGCTGTGAACACACAGAAAGCCGTCTCGTGAGCACAAACAGCTTGAAGCCCGGTGAAATCCCCGACAATATCGAGTGTCGAAAGTGTGGTGCTGAAATGGAAACAGAAGAGCTAGAAGATGAATATTTTGCCTTTCTGTCCAGAAATTCGTAAACCTGACTCACGTCATCGGAGCACTCGCCGATAGCTCCTTAGAGGCGAGCATCGGGCGAACCTCACGCTAAAATTCCAAAAAAAGCGCGTGTTTATGAGCCGGTCCAAGTCAGAGCTTCTTTCGAAATTTGAACAACACAAGGATTTTACCCGAATCTTTCAAGACGCCTACGCTCTTGTGGATGCCAGTGGCAACCTGCTCAAGCACAACCAAATGTTTTGCCAACTCACAGGAAAAAAGGCCTACGAATTGAGAAAAAAGGTCAATCTTGTAGATGTTCTGCAAGACACCGAAGGAGCGCTGAATTTACAAGAGCTCACACGAGCCACAAGCCCTCAACGTCTCGATGAAATTCCGGTCATACAGGTTCAAACCGGAGAAGAGTTTCGGCTCATAGCGACCACCTTCCCCTATTTGAACGAAGCGGGCGAGCTGCTGGGGTCTTGCCTTCTTCTCCGGGATGTCACCGCGGAATCTCAGCTTCAGGGCAAGTACACCGAGCGAACAATTGAGTCCATCACCGACCCTCTCACAAAGCTTTACACCCGCCGCTACATCACTCGGCACATGCGGGAAGTGAGAACCTCCTTTCTTCCCGACAATGAGTCCAGCACCGTGAGTGTGCTCATGTGCGACATTGATCATTTCAAAAATATCAATGATACCCTCGGTCATGCCGCTGGAGACGAGATTCTTCAGCGCAGCGCCGAACTCATTCGCTCTTGCTGCCGAACCACCGACCGCGTCGCTCGCTTTGGCGGAGAAGAGTTTTTGATGGTTCTTCCTGGAACCCAACTGGTTGGTGCGGCCATAGTTGCGGAAAAGCTCCGGTCGTGTATTGAAAACCACCACTTCAGCTGGGAAGACCAAAGGGTCAAGGTCACCATTTCTGTGGGAGCTGCGCAGCTCAAAAATGACGAGGAGTCCGATGACGCCATGATCAA
>JANQPW010000917.1 GCA_028285285.1 Silvanigrellales bacterium | reverse complement strand
GCGCAGCCTTTCCCTGAACAGTTTCAATGGAACTCTGAGCTATGTTAGCCCACTCTGTGCCAATTTTTCTCTGTGAAATGAGTTTTGACTTTCTCTGCGCAGCACATTTCAAAACCACCGCCTCTGTTGCCTGTTTTGAGCCGTGGAAATGGCAGGAAGACGAATCTCCTGCAATGGCCAGCTCCGGCATCCCATTTCCAAAAAAAACAAGCGGAACTGCTGCAACTCTGATTGCCCAAAATTTAGCTTCTTTACAAACTGTCACGTCCAGACTCCTTCTTTTGTTGTTCAATAGCCATATCTTCATGAATGTGTTGGTGCTCCTGCGCTGGAAATCGGAAGCCATCAGGATCTGAATCATGCCAGTAGCCATGAAGTTGCATGAAGAACAGCACAATCCCAATGGCAATGAGGCCTTGATTTGCAGCAACGCTGAACTTCCCAAATGAAGGTCTTCTTCGCCACACAGCAAGAAGCCCCACCATAGGAACAAGGGCAACAATCTGGCCAAGCTCAACACCTAGGTTGAAAGCAAGGATCCTTCCCAGCAGTGCGGTGGCATCTTCCCCAAGGGGAAGTTGCTGCAGCCGAGTGGAAAGCCCAAAACCGTGAATCAGCCCAAAGGCAAACACCATAGTCAATAGATTTGGCGACCTCATACCAAAGTGCTTCTGGAAACCATTGTTGTTGTCAAATCCCTTGTACATCACAGTGAAAGCGATCACGGCGTCAACCAAGAAATAGTTCATGGTGATCTTCAAAAAAGTTGCCAAGATCAATGTGACGCAATGACCAATGGTGAAGGCCGTTACAAACTTCGCGATATCGCGAAAGGTCTTCAGAAAAAAGAGCACTCCAAAGAGAAAAAGCAAATGGTCATAGCCGGTGAGCATGTGCGATGCCCCCAACCCAATATACTGAACATATCCTCCGTCAAGCATCCGCTGCTTGTCCTCCTCTGAAATGCCATGAGCAAGGGCCATGACCGGAAGAAACATGTGAAACAAAGCGATCGCGAATAGCTGACTTGAGAACCCTAAAAAAGCATTCTTCATTCAATTCCCCGTTTGTCGGTTAGTTGTGATTTTGAAAAACCCACATCATCATTGAATTTGAAAGGTGGGTTTCCAGAGCGGTCTCATAAATGCAAGATCAAAGGCCGCAACACGGCACAATGCATAGCGTCGCACCGAGGGAAACGACGGTTTCAAATCGCGAAAGAGTGGAACATGAAATTGCACTTACGAGGCCAATTCTAACACCGCAGCACGATCGAACGGCGTTCCTGCGCATGCCGTCTTTGAATCCAACTGAAAAAGGAAGGGGGCTCGTGCGACTCCAAGGAGCTCAAGCGAGAGAATCGTGGGAGCGAATCCAAGTTGCTGGCGCACCAAGGAGCAATGGGCTCGAATGATGCAGAAATCGCCAAGATCTCTGCCTTAGTAGACCTCGAGGGAAACAACTCTCGGGCATTGTGAACATGCCAAAAGGCACCTTCCTGAAGAGAAGTCTGGTTTTCATGCAACAGGGTACCTTCTCTTTGAGAGAGCGCCGAATGAGTGTGAAAACCCACATTTTCGGCATGCAACTCATGCTCATGAACCAGTCCAGCCGATCCCCAAAGAAGACTGGCCATCAACTCAAACACCAGGAGTGAGGTGGCCAGAATGACCTTCCTTTCCAAAGCCATAAGCTTACAGCCTAGCGAAAGCAATCAAAGACCCCCTCTTCCTTCCTCAACTCGCTCACCAACGCCAATTGTGTATCGGCACTCACAACCGGAACGCAGTTCACAATAAAGCCATTTGTGGGTTCGTCCGCATCAAGCTGAATAGCATATCTCACGGCTATCCTCCACTCTCCAGTTGCTGGATAAGAAGTGGCAGAAACGCTCAAGTGATGAGATGGTTCCGTAACTGTTTCTAAAGACTCTGGGCAAAGGTTCGCACCGCAATAGGGATACCCCTCCGCCCTGAGCATTTCATTCTCACGTTGACATCTTTCGCTCAGCAGGTCGGTCACAACCCCCAAAACGACCGATGCATGCGAGGCCCTGCCCACATGGCATTGCGTTTCGATGGAAGCCGTGATGGGTGGTCCTAGGTCATCGGCAGAGCCTGAAGAAACAGCCGGCACACTTGGCAGAAAGAGAGCAAAAACGAGCAGAACCTGAGGAATCCGCATACAAACCTCCCATTTCAAAAACACTGTTCTTCATACACAACGGCCCAATGAATGATTTGTTGAAAAATCTGGTTGCGCACTCTTTGAGGCAAAGCTGGTTCACAAACATATTTGTCGGCTTGCAAACCAAGATAGATCCGCACAGAAAGGCTCACCGAGAAGTTGCCGCTCTGAGACCCGCCTCCGCCAAAGTTTGAGTTGAAGGAATCTGACAAATCAACATGACCGTCGAAAGCATCCCCCTCTCCATAGATGGGGTCGTATCCCCCATAGGCATTGTGTCCGCCATCATTGTAGTTCAGTGAAAAATAAAGCTCTCCCGTTTTCACAGAACCCGGCTCAATCGAGGCCGTGCAAAAACTCCCCGGGCAATGCGGGAGCCCTTCTTCCGCCGCCTCCTGATTGGCTCTTCGACAACGAGCCTCCATGCGATCGGCGACATACTCAACTGAATCCATAATGCGAGTTGGGAAGTCACCATCACAGGAAACCCGCATCATGTTTCTTTCATTAACATCGTCTACGGGAAGCTCAGGGTTGAGAGATCTGGAATCAAACTTCAAAGAAACAACCTGATCTGGCGGAGCCATCCCACATGCACCAATTGAAAACAATGCAAAGTGCGGAATGAGCAGCCGCAGCCACAGTCTTTTCACCATGCCTCACCCCATCAGCACGTTGTGTCATCTTGCCAACTTGGTCAGTGAGACTCACTGACCAAGGTAGTAGTAGTTGCTGAAGATCGCTGATGAGCCGGCCCGCAAGGCAAGCCCCTGAATGTAGTAGGTGTAAGGGCCAGTTCCAGTGACCCTTGTTTGATAGATGGCGCCGCTAGGGGTCAGATTATAGTACGCACTGCAGCTCGGAGAGCTGGTATTGAAATAGACCTGACAGAAGCGGATTCTGGAGATAACTCCCGAGTACCTAGCGACAATTCTGTGCCGGTAGTTTCGCAGATTGACACCACTGCAGCTGCGGATTGTTCCCCAAGCACGATTGGTCACATAAGAGGTGCTGGGCCTTCTGGTGTAACAGTTGTAGGCCTGAATGCCTGGCTCACCTTCAGCCTCCAAGAGATCTGCTCCTTCCTCCAAAGGAATAACAGTAGGATTCAGACTGGGGTCGTAAATAATTTCGTTCCCATCTTCATCATAGTCGATAACATCACCCGCTTGAAGATGATCTATATCTTCAATAAAAGGACCTTCTGCAAACGCCAATGAACCAGAGAGCATCAAAGAAACGGCACTAAAAAAACAAATCGCCTTCATAATGAATCTCCTTCCATCTGTTCTTTGCAAAAAAGTTTTTGCCTCTCGAGTCTAAAAACCAAACGTCTTTTTTTCAGAAAATAAACTCGATTCAGGGCACTCCCTCCGACAAAATCTTCAGAAAAAACGAAGAATTTATTAGTCCTATTCGAGCCAAATCTGTCAAAAAAAAAGCGTTTTCGCGACCCAATTTACCACCGAGTTGCATTTCAATCCAAGTTGTTTACGACCTTCCAAGAATTCCCTCGGAGTTTCGAACTTAGTTTTTTCTAAACTTTGTTTATTTTCTGTTTCATTTTCTCTTTATAATGAAGTGGTGCTGTTCCGTATATTTTCTTGAAGTTTCTGCTGAAGCTCGCAACGTCGGAATATCCAACAAGGAAACAAACCTCTTCGACACCTTTTTCGCCGCTTTCCAACAGATACGCTGCCTCTTCAAACCTTCTCTTTCTGGCATAAAGCCGAGGAGTGAGTCCAAACTCTTTTTCAAAGTCGCGAAACAGTGAAGGCACACTTCTTCCAAAATGTTCTGCCATTTCTTCTGATGTGGTGTTCGAGAAGAGATTTGACTCAAGGAAGCAAAGCATTTGAGGTAGTTCAGTGCCCACAAAGCTCGCTTTCTTTGATTCCCTTTCTGCGAGATCGACAGATTCTAGAAAACTTCGATAGGTTTGCAGGTGGCCTTGAGTCTGAGCACCGTTCACCACAACGCTGTGGTAAATTCTGTCGAGGAGTCCCCGCTGGCGCCAGCTAGCTGGCACCTGAACCGGTTTGCTCAGGTTCCTCAAACTCTCCGACAGCAGATCAGCGGACGGATAGAGTGCCAGCACATCCCAAACTCTGGAAACCGCGTGTTGCCGGTGAGTGAGCTTTGGAGGAAAGATGAGAAGACTGTCTGAGCACACCTCGAAATCACCCCAGCCTTCGCTTGAGAAGCTGAAGACAACCCGGCTGCGATTGCGAGGGTGGGCTATGGTCAACCGGGGGTGACTGTGAGAGCTTTTCTCGTAGGAAAGGCACCGTTCATACGCAAGCCCAGTGGGCTGGTCCAACTCGAGATGACGCTACAATGCTGCGCCCACTTGGGGAGGTTCCAGCCCCCAGTCGATCTCTTGCATCAATCCAACTCCAGAGAAAAGGGCTGGCCTAGGTCGCTCGCAAAGAATGTCTCCCCGGCAACATCGTACCACCAGTAGTAGAGAAAGGGCGTCTCCGAAGGATCAAAATCTTCAGAGTTGCGAATCACTTCAGCACGAAAGAGATCCCAGCTTTTTGTCACTACGCCAGGATCATATTCCGCCCGGGCCGCCTGCCAAGTTTGACCCTCATCCACGCTGTAAACCAGCACGACTTGCTTTTCGAAGGCCAGGTCGGCAACCATCACTTCCGATTGAATGGAAAATCCTCCGTCAACTCTCTGAAGGTCTGCAGCTTTCGGTCGAACAGCGATATCTGAATTCAAAAAACTCTGACCATAGCCCTTGTGCCAAGTGCTCTCCACTCTATTCCCTTCCTGATCAAAGGCCTGAATAGACAACTCCTTCAGGTTGAGAAACCTCTCAAACGCCACCGGTGTGGAGGGAAGGCGCCACCTCTCTGCAGACTCACCAATGGCAGCCCTCTCAAAATCGATGTGGGTCGCCGATTGATCGGAAATCAACAGTCCTGGAGGCACAATGAGCTGCACAACAGTAAACCTTTCCTTTTCGGCGAGAACAGTCCCCACAAGCTCAGCTGGTCCTCGACTCGGGAGGAGGAGATGAGAAGAACTGAGAACAACGCTGTCCCCCTCCGGAAGCACCGGAATGTCTGGCATTCTTGAGCTATCGCCATGCCCAGGTTGAACCAGAGACAAGCCGAGACTCATGCTCAGAACTGTGGCTTTGACTGCGCGAAAAAACATTTCTTAACTCCTTTTTTCTGTCTTTTATTTGGCCGTTTGTCACCGCCAGGCAATGTGTTGCAGTTTTCTCAGAATGACCATGGTCCAGATTCTCAAAATCTTATTTTTAATATCTCTTTGATTTTTTATATGTTTTTTGAGTCTGTATTTGTTCCCTTAAAAAAATTATTGCTCATTTTGGTACTTAATGGTTACTTATAAGTTACGTTTGTGTTCTCTCACAAACACGCTGTAACTGATATGATATGAGGGAGTTGACTATGAGAGTATACGAGGCCGCGGACTACAAAGAGTTCCTCGGCGCCAAAATCATCGCCTATCGCATGGTGAAAGGCTACAAAAGCCGCATCGCTAAGGCGGCAGGTTTCAGTCCGTCTTTTCTATCCCAGGTGATTCACGGTCACGTGGAGCTCACACCCGAGCACGCCATCCGTTTGGCTCATTTTTGGGAACTCGATGAGTACGAAACTGATTATTTCATGATGCTTGTGGATCATTCTCGAGCTGGCTCAGTGATCTTGCGCGATCGGATTGCCTCGAAGATGCAAAGCTTCAAAGAGGAGCTCTTCGGCAAACCCGGCAAAGAATCGGCCTCCGTTCACTGACCGCCTCTCCGACAGGGTGAAGGAAACTCCAACCCGGAGTGACTTGGCTGCAACCAAGTCACTCCGGGTTTTTTAATCTGAGAGAGCGAGTTACTCAGAAACCTCAACCGACTCAATGGTATCGTGGATTTCCAAAATCTCAGCCACATTCAGGCCAGCCGTCACCTCAGCAAAAGCGGTGTAATGCTGATCAAGGTGTAGATTTGGCGCCAGATTGATGTAGAACTGGCTGCTACCGGTGTCTTTGCCCGCCGTTGCCATTCCCACAATGCCTTTACCATGGCTCACCTGAGACAACTCTTCGCGAACGAAGCGATCGGGTCCACCATAGCCGCTGCCACTGGGATCTCCGCCCTGAGCCACAAAATTGCTAATCACACGGTGAAAGCTCAAACCGTCATAAAAGCCAGCTTCAGCCAAAGTGACAAAGTTCAAAGCCGTGAGGGGTGCATCGGGAAGCATGGTGAGTTCAATCACTCCCTGTGAGGTGGTGAGGGTCACCACTTTTTGCGTGGCCGCCTCAGCCTCAACAAAGCTTGGGCTCGCATCGAGCACCACACTGTTGTCGGGAATGTCTTCTGAGCGATCTTCACCAGTGATGGCTTGCCAGGCCTCCGCGGCTGCAACCACCACAGACTTCTGCATATCTTGAAGAGCCATCTCCAACACAGGAAGACCATCGGCATATTGCAAACGGCCAATGAGAGAGACCACTTCCCACCGATTGCCCATTTGCCTTGGGCCGGTGAAGCTCGAATAGCGCTCCAGTACGTCTGGCATGAGGTCTGTGAGGTTCAACTTCTCAAGGAGGGCAAGCGAAAGGCTCACACTCTCCGAGTCAAGGGTGTCGAGCGCACCCAAGATGATGTCACGGAAAGGGGCGTTCTCTGGAAGGTCAGGCAGCTCCACAGCTTCCAAAAGCCCATTCAGTCCGGCGAGAGCCGCACGACGGAGCTCGGCGCTTTCAGGAGCCACAGCAATGTCCAGCAGCCGCTGCACCCGATCTTCTGATGGCTGTGCACCCGATATCCGCAATGCCGTGAGAAAGAGCCTATGACTCGTCGAATCATTCAAAATCTCGTCGAGAAGAGGCGCTGTCATCTCGGGGTGTTTGGCTTGTGTGAGCTTCACGGCTTCTTCAGCAATCCAAAGCGACCCATCTTCCCACATGGAGTTGAGAAAGGTAAAAGAATCCGTCTCATCGACAATGAGCTCGCTGGCAGATTGAAGCGCAGTGAGACGAACGGTTCCCGGATAGATATCTCCAGTGTAGTGCTGTACATACTCCAGAGCACCATTGAAACCTTGGCATTTCGCCAGTGCACTCAAGGCTTCATTGCGAATCTCTGTGAGTTCGCTATTGGCACTCCACTGCATGTATTCGGCGCAGGCCTGCTCACCCTCAAGGTTTGCAAGCACACTCATGAGATAAACCCGCAGCCACACCGTTTCTGTGGCACCACCCACAGCAATGAGGCGTTCGCGATCCACAAGTGGAGTGAATTCCGGATTTCGGAGAGATCTGAGGAGCACACGCACCGCAGCAATCTGCGCCTCTGGGGCGCTGTCCATCTCAGTGTCGATCCAAGTCATGGTTGCATCAAGAACCGCCTGCGGTGGAAACTGTCCATTCCACACGATCTGGTTTTCCCAAGCCCGAAGGGCTGCGAGGTGCACAGCCGCAACACTGCCATTCACCAGCTGGTTCTCAAGCTCAGCCAATGCCGCTTCTGTTGGAAAGTGCCCCAAAGCCTGAACCACTGCAGCCTGCACAGGACGACGTGTTTCGTTTTCGAGGTGAGCGATGAGCACCTCATCGGCACCAGCCGGTGCGCCAATCCCAATGGAAAAAGCTGCACGACGGGCCACTTCTTCCTCTGGATGACTCAGCAAGGGCTCCAGCAAGGCGAGGGCTCCTTTTCCACCGATACGGCCAATGGCCCGGGCGGTTTGGGCCATCACATCAGCGTCTCCACTCTGCAACGCCATCTCAAACAGCTCAACATCAAAGATGCGACGGTTTTCAGCATCAAGCACCTGATCGGCGAGCAGAGGTTCGGGGTTCAGCGCAGGAGTTTGCTCCGCCTGCACTGCTAAAGGAGTGGAGAGAGCACACGCCCCCGCCACACCAAGAAGAAACTTTCGAGTCATCAATTTCATGGAAACCTCTTCATATTTGTTCAAAAAAGCACACCGAACAAATCGGGCGCCTTCCAGTTCCCCCTTCTTTATTACACCGCTCTCGAGTGCTCAAGCCGGGGCTAAATGAAGATCATGAAGTTGATGAAAAAAAAAGGCGTTCTTCTCCGTGAAAAAACGCAAAAATACTCGTCACAAGCGAACCTAGGGGAACTCTGATCTCTTCGGCAACAAGGCGAGAAAGGCAGCTCGTCTTTGGAAACGACAATAAGGAAAGCTTCGAGAACCGTCAGGCTTCCGTGCTGGCACCCGTGAGTTCGCGAGAGCTGCCCCCACTCACAGGGGTTGAGCTCGTGAGGCCACGCCCCGTGCTTTGAAAGCGGTTGACCATGTTGAGGGTGTATACCAGGAGTGTTGCCTTGAAACTCTTCCACGTTTCATCGTCCAGCAGAGAAAGCAGCTCGTCGTCAAAATACATATCTGTGTTCGTCAAAAGCATCTCAATGGCTCCAAACACCTGCTCGAAGGATCCGGCGGTGGCCAGTTCAACGAGATCATCTTTCGATCGCACGCTGCCCGCCAAGCGAGAGGCATTTTGGCGGATCAATTGAACGGTTTCACTGTTGATGATCATGACGACTCCTTCATTGGATTCAAACGTGTTCCCTTGAAGTATGGCACCAATTCGGTGCCAGAATCCTGACACAAGTGGAGAACTGTTCCTTCACACCGCTTTCAATTCGGACCTCATCGGCAGGGCCCTCAACTCTCCCCCGGCCACTTCGCCAGATAAGAGGGAAGCAGACCCGAACCTTGAGCTTCTTGCAGCCGGCGCGGTACCCAAGACTTCAGCCCGGCAAGAGACAAAATGCGACCGGCCAGCTTCTCTTTCATAGACTCCTTTTCCTTGGCCGTGAGCTCAAAAACATCTCCGTGTTGCATAGCCGTGAAAATCACCTCATCACTTGTGCTCAACTCATCGACCAGCCCCAATTCGAGCGCTCGCTTGGCATGCCAATGCTCCCCTGTTCCCACCAACTCCAGATCCAGTGAAGGGCGCTCGCTCTTCACATGGTCTTTGAACATGTCATGCACTTCTTCCAGTTGGCTTTGGAACTTTTCCTTCTTTTCGTCGGTGACCTCCCCCAGCATGGTGAGGGTGCGTTTGTGCTTGCCAGCGGTCATTTCCAAATAGTCCACCTTCTTGTCTTTGATGAAACGGTGCAGATTGGGAACCCCGGCCAACACGCCAATGGAACCCACAACAGCAAAGGGAGAAGCCACGATTTTGTGGCCCAAGCAGGCCATCATGTAGCCACCACTGGCTGCCACTTTGTCCACACAAATGGTGAGCTTGCGCACCGCCTTTTTCAATCGCATCACCTGGGCTGCCGCCAAGCCATAGCCGTGCACCACTCCCCCAGGGCTTTCGAGGCGCAACAAGACTTCGTCATGCTCCTTGTTGAGCAGCGGCAAGAGGGCTGAAATGGCCACGCGAAAGCTCTCCACCTCGCTCGCTTGCAGGTCACCCGTAAAACTCAAAACAAAGGTGCGGGGTTTGGGTTCAGAGTCTTTGGAAGAGTTCTGCTTCGACTTCTTCTCTTCCTCTTTCTCGCGTTTCTTTTCTTGTTTGGCGTGTTCCTTTTTTTCCTCTTTGGTTAAAAGGTGTTCTCGCAGCCCATTGGTTCGCTCTTTCCAGCTCTCGTTGAGCTTTTTCATTTCGAGCTGAATCAGATCATCGCCAGAGCCTTTACCTCCTTTGCGTCTTGCTAAGGTGAGCACGCCCAGACCCAAGGCCAAAAAACCCACGGCTCCAAGAAAACCAACAAAAACTTCGATCACATCCAACATGAATCACCTTCTTTCCCTGGGAAACGGTTCAAGACTTAAGCATGCCGCATGTCTGCTGCGGCGGCAAAGGTGAGGAGCACAGAACGCTCAAGCGCTCAGGGTGCGACTTCATCAATCGCGGAGAAGAGCTCGGCTTTTTTCACCTCTTGGCGAAAAAGCTTCGTCGGTTGACCTTCAAAGTCGGAGTCAGCCGCAAACAAAGCCACCGCAGGCAAACCCGAAATATCCCAACGCTCGGCGAGCTCATCTGTGAAGGCAGACGACCGCGTGAAATCAAGCTTCACACCCACAAAAGACGCCTCAACTTTGGCCGCCACTTCAGCTTGATTCCAAAGTTCCTTGTCCATCTTAATGCAAGCGGCACACCACTCAGCCCAAGCATCCACGAGAAGTCCACGCCCTGAAGTGCGGGCCAGTTGGACCCCTTGACGCCAGTCACTCACCCACTGAACCCCCACAGGTTTGGTCTCGCCAGAGGCAGCGTCAGTAACTCTGGAGGGTTCGGAAAACCCTTTCACGACAAACAGACACAACCAAAAGGAAAGCGCTGTGAGGCACGCCACCACTGCAGCCCGTGCGAGAACCTTGACCTGCTCAAACATCTTGGCCGCCATAGAAAAAGTGAGGGCCATCACGGCCACGAGGGCCACGAGCAGCGGAGCCGGCTCAGAATAAAGCCAGAGAAAACCTCCCTCGTAGGTGAGCACGGGCTTGAGGTAGTACAGGCTCAAGCCAAACAGAAGTGCAGCGAAAACATTCTTGACCAGATCGAGCATGCGACCAGCACGCGGGAGGCGCCGAAGGTTGTGGGCAAAAAGGCCCAGCACGAGATACGGAGCGCCAAAACCCAGCGAGAAAAAAGCCATCAAGGCCAACCCATAGACGGGATCTTGGCTCTGACCGATGAGCAGCAAAATGGCACTCAGCACAGGCCCTGTGCAAGGAGCCGACACCAGCCCTGAAACAGCTCCCATGGTGAACACACCGAGGTGGGGAGATTTTTCGGAGATGGGAATTTTTGAAGCCCACACCTGCACGCGAGACAGATCCAGAACCCCCAGCATGGCAAAGCCCAAAACCACAAACAGCACTGCCAAACTCACCAACACGGCAGGGCTCTGCAGCAAAGATCCAAAGATCGTGCCCGTCATGCCAGCAACAACACCCATAAGCGAATACGTGACCACAATTCCCGACACGTAGAGGAGAGCACGCAGCACACCATCAAAAAAGTGTTCTTCTTCAAGTTCTCCAGGAGTGTGCCCCAGCCGCCCCAAAACGTTCAGTGTGATGGGAATCATCGGGTACACACAGGGGGTGAGATTCATCAGCAGTCCGGCCAGAAAAAGGGCAGGAAAGAGCCAAACGCTCCTCCCCGTTAAGGCTTTTTGCACAAAGACTGTCACTCTATCGAGAAGGGAGAGGTTGTCTTCGGCAGCCACTTCGTCCATGCGAGCCGGCTGCTCGACCTTCGCATCCACAGCGGGCGCTTCACCTGCCGAACTCAAGGCTTTCGGATCAGGAGGAGGGATCCCACCTAAGTCGGTCAGTGCTCCCGGGTCTCCCAATCCCAGATCAAGACCTGCCGAAGACCCATTCAAACTTTGAGCGCTCTGGGAGCTCATTTGCTGCTTTGGTTTGTCACCCGGCAGCTCGAACTCCCCTCGCTTCGCTCTCTCAGCCTGCACAGAGACCTGGCCCACCACCGGAACGATTTCAAACCAAACGGGCAGAAGACAGGCGGAAACCGAACACGACTCGAAGCGAATGCGAATGACATCTTGCTCTGTGAGCCTGGTGTTGCTGGAAATCAGAAACCGGCTTCCAGCACTGTGGGTTTCGCGATCTTCCTCATACCAAGGGTCATATTCCATTCGAGGGGCGGGATCACTGCGGAAAGAAAGCGGAAAAACCGCGCCGGAAAAGGCTCGAGCCTCAACTCTCAAGCCGTGATCGTAGATTTTAAACCCACCGCGTGTCTCCAAAAGCAGGGTGTGGGTTTCCTGATCTGCGTTTTCTGTGCGTTCAAGAACCCGAAATCGCACCACATTTGCTGGCTCAATTTTCTTGAGCTCAGAGAGGGGTTCGCGAAAGGGATCGGCAAAGGCTGTCTGTTCGCCGTTGGTGAGAGACAAGCCCAGCAGGAGACATTTGAAAAGCAACAAAAAAACTGCGAAGACTCGCCATCGGACCGCAAAAACCAGCTTCAAATTCCCCTCCGTAGGGTCAAAACACCGGAAACACTCACTGCCATGAACCACAAAGTATCAGACCATTGGGAACTCAATTCAAGCTCTCTGGCCAGCAAGTTTCTCCTCATTCAGCTTCCAGACCCATTGGGCTGCTCCAAAGCCATCAACCGCTTGAAGCAGACACTTTCGGTTCTCACACGCCCTTCGACAGAGCAAGCGCCGATGTTACAGGCGCCAAAAGAAAGACTTTGTGAAACCCTGGATCTTCAATCGGCAAAGCAGCAGGTTTCCTTCGCAGAAAACCCCGAGGCCTTCCACAAGGCCCTCACATTATTTGGAAATTCAAAGCAAGATCTGTGGCTTGACCTGAAGCCCTGGAGCGCCGGGGCAACAGAACTGGAAAACTGCCTGTTGCAGGCTTCGCTTAGGTTCCATCACATTGAAAACGTGGGGATCATTCTCATCGCACCGCTTCAAAGCAACGGGTCCGGTAAGCCATCACCCCAGCCCCATATTTTTCTCACTCAGGGGCTCTGGTCCCACCCAGCCTTACAGGCCAAGCCTGGCCCCCAGGAGGTTTCTGCTCCAAAGCTTGCCGACCTACTGGCCGACTTCAAAAGTTCACTGCCAGGTTTTCACCTCCCCTCGCTCTCTGAGCTGAGTCAAGCTGTTCTTAAAGTGACACGTGTGATCAGCACACTCCGAGCCCCCAACGGGTGCCCCTGGGACCAGGAGCAGACTTTTGCGACACTCAAGGCCCACCTCATTGAAGAAGCCTATGAAGCCACAGAAGCGTCCGACCTCATTTGCCACGGAAAAGATCCTCAGGGCAAAGCCTTCAGAGACGAGCTGGGTGATGTGCTCCTCCAGATTCTTCTGAATTCACAAATAGCGGCTGAAAGCGGGCTCTTCAACCTTGTGGATGTTTGCAACTCTTTGAGCGAAAAAATGATCCGCCGACACCCCCACGTGTTTCACCCCGACCACGAAAAGATCGGCAGTGCTGCCGGGGTGAAAGACTCCTGGGAGAAGATCAAACAGCAAGAACGGGCCGAACAGGGCTCGAAAGCCGCTGCCAGCTCCAACGCTACAGAGACAACTCTGTTGAAAAAAGCGCTCAAGAAAAAAGCTTTGCCCACCTTGGACTACGTGGCAGCGGTTTCAAAACAAGCCACTCGAATGGGTTTCTGCTGGCCTGAGTTCAATGAGGTGTGGAGAGATGTCGAAAATGAAGTGAAGGAGCTTGCTGAAGAAATCCACATTCCCTCCCCAAATTGGGAAAAAGTAAAAGATGAGCTGGGGGATGTGATCTTCGCTCTGGCCAATGTTGTGGTCCACTCCAGACTCAATCTTGGCGCTCCCGACAGCCTCACCTTCGACGCGGCGGCAAGGGCCTCCACAGCGAAGTTTGTGACTCGATTCCAAGAAATGGAACGCATTTTCATTGAGGAGAAAGGGGAACCCCTCACGGAGGAGACAGCCCGATCGTTGCCGCTCGAGCACTGGGAGGAGCTCTGGTCTCTGGCAAAAGCGCGACGCTACCGGTGAGCGTTCTGCGGTCGATCTCCGGTAGGCCTTGCATCCGCGCCTGAGGCGTTGCATGGTGACTCTACTGAGCGTTGACCTTCGAGGAGATCACTGACCCATGTTAGAACGTCTGTTTGGCAAAAAGAAAAAAACTCAACCCCAAGAACAAAGTGAAACTTCAGCGCAAGCAAGTGAAACTTCAACGCAGGCCGACCCGGCCACAAAAGAAGAAGAGTCTCGCGCTGCAGAAACAACGGAGCAGGCCCCTCAGGCTGCCCCTGCCCCGTCTGCTGAAGGCTCCCAGAGCTCTGCAGATCCATCTCCAACAGGCACTGATGAAAAGGTGCCCCAAGCTGCGCGCGAACTGGAGCGCGCCATTGAGGCCAACGCCAAACACGACTCTCCCGACACGCGACAAAAGGTCTATCAGGAACTGCTTTTCTCTGATTTGCTGCTCGCTCTGGCCGACCCCACCGACAAAACCCAGGCCCCACCTGCGAAAAATGGGGAGGAGGTCAAAGGCAAAAACATCAGCGTGGCCATCATGAAAAACCCCTCGGGAATGCAGTTTGCCGCAGCATTCACTGGCCCTGAAGCTGCCAAGCGATGGCGGGCAGAAGGGGGCAACTTCGTTTCCATGAAGGGCCGTGATGTCTATAAGCTTTTGGAGCCAAGCCCTGCGGAAGTCATTGTGATCAACCCAGGCAGCGCTCCTTTCGTGGTGCTGCCAAAAGTAGACTACAAACAGCTGGCTCTGGGAGTTGTGCCGCAGAACCAACACAGCCCCGTGCAAAACCCACCAGCGGGCGGTGGAAAAGGTGGTGACGCAAAAGCCGGAGCAAAACAAGAAGGCGAAGGTGGCCAGCCCCAAGATGGACAGATGCAGGTGTCGTTTCCTCCTGACGTCTTCTCCGAAGAGCAAAAGTCTCTCATTCAAACCATTCTCATGGTTCACACCCATGTTGAAGCAGCCGTGTTTGGCGCCATTCGCCCCCCCAACGCCAAGGAAAATGAGTGGATCCGCACCATCTTTATTCGCGCCATAAACGTGAAACCGCAGCAAGAAGCTGTTCAGGCCCTCTGTGCTGAAATCCGTGACTCTATTCTGGAAAATGAAGACCTTTTCCGCGAATCGCCCTTCGAGGTTGGGGTAATGCCCGACCCACAGTTTTGGGTGGCCATGCATCAAAACAAAATCGTTCTCTTCGACAAAAACCCACCCGCTGTTCCCCAAGCTGCAGCGAATACACCCAAGCCTGAAGGGGTGGCCGATGCAAAGGTTGACTGACGCCCATGGCTGATATTTTCGAGAGGGCCTGTGCTCGTGTGGACAATCTGCAACAGGCCCTGGGCTGGGTCATACCTCAGTTGAAAGGTGACAAAGGCTATCAAAAATCTTTTCAGCGCTTCACTGAGGGCTTGACACGACGACGCCACACCCAAAGTGAAACAGAATCCGCCCGGCAACAACCAGGCCAGGTGCACTTCTGTGCCATTGGCAAGTCGGGAGATGTGTCAAAGCTGTTGGTGTCCATGCTCACCAGTGTGGGCGTTCGGGCGTCCTTTCTTCACCCCACTGAAGCACTCCATGGAGACCTGGGCTCTGTCGCAGCCCAAGATCTCGTGGTTTTTATTTCCAACAAAGGAGAAAGCAGCGAACTGCTTCAGCTCATCCCGCTTCTGCGCCACCGCAAGGCGGAGTGCTTTGCCATGACTTCGCGTATCGAATCGGCGCTTGCCCGGGCCGTTGACGAAGTGTTGTGTTTGCCTTCAGTTGAAGAAATGTGTGCCCACAACCATGCACCCGTGGCTTCAACCGTTGTGGCATTGGCCGTTGGTCAGCTTCTTGTAGCCGCCTCCATGGACAATGGTGAGCTCGATCTCGAAACCTATGCCCACAACCACCCAGGTGGGGCCATTGGCCGCCGCATTTTTGTGAAGGTTTCCGACCTCATGATCACCGGGGAAGAGCTCCCTGTGGTTGCACGAGAAGCGAACTTTGAAGAAACCGTCGCCGTGGTGACAGAAAAAGCCTGCGGTGTGACTTTTGTTCTTCTGGAAAGAAAGCTTTGCGGTATCATCACCGAAAAAGATCTGCGCAACGCCATGAAGACCTTTGGGCCGGAGATTTTTGGAAAGACGGCCGGCAACCTCATGAACCCACAGCCGATCACCATTGCTGCAGACACCCTCGCTGTTGAGGCCTTGCGCTTGATGGAAAGCCGAAACAAACCGCTGAATGTGCTGCCTGTTTTGAACTCCTGCGGCGAGGCTCTTGGTCTCCTGAGGTTACACGACCTCGTGAAGGCTGGGATTTCACTCTGACGCCAGCGTCAATCTTCACTTTCAACTGGCTGAAGTTCGGCCAACCACGTGCCACTGCTGGCTGGATCGTTGAGAATAAAAAGTCCACCTCCCCGCACAAAGAGACTTCCCCCTTCTCCCTTTTCAAAAACAAAGAGCTCATAGTTCTCGGCAG
>JANQPW010000911.1 GCA_028285285.1 Silvanigrellales bacterium | reverse complement strand
ACACCGGCAGCCGTGACCTCAGCGCCTGCACCCGGGCCGGTCACCACCAATGGATTTGCATCATAGCGACGCGACCGAATCGTGACCTGATTGTCGGTGCCCCGCAACATTCCCATGGGACCTTCCTTGGGAACTGCCTCTAAACCAACGCAAACCTTCTCGTTGCTGACACTGGCAACATAGCGCAGCACGTTGTTTCCCCTCGCAGCAGATTCAATTTTTTCTGAGATCACCGGATCGAATGACTTCAAGTTGGCAATGAACTGTTGCGGATCGGAGCTATCAGCTTCAGGTGGGTACAACGCCTCAACCTGCACATCGCTGTAGTCGAGGCGAAAACCAAGGGTGCGTGCAAGAATCAATGCTTTGCGAGCCACATCGGCACCGCTAAGGTCGTCTCGTGGGTCAGGCTCTGTGTACCCCTCTGCAAATGCTTGAGCCACGGCTTCTGAAAAGGGCTGCCCCTCTCCCACACAGGTCATAAGATAACCTAAGGTGCCGCTGAGACAGCCCTGCACACCATAGATCTGATCTCCGGCAGAACGCAATTTTTCAAGGGTGTCCAAAACGGGAAGGCCTGCACCCACTGTGGCCTCATAGCGCAACAAAACACCCTGACTTCTCAGCTCTTCAAAGAGAAGATCAAAGTCCGCTTGGGGAACCGCAAGCGGACGTTTGTTGGCCAACACCACATGAAAGCCAGCCCGAACGGCCTTGAGAACCTCGGCAAAGGTGTCTGCTGCCGTGCAGTCCACAAAAATCGACTTTCCGGGACGACTTCGCTCCACAAGTGGGAGAGCCCAATCGGTGGTCGAACACTTGAACCCCGGAAGGTCACCCTCATCAAGGTTTCCTCGCTGCGCCTTCCCTTGTTGCAGTTGCTGCAAAGCCTCATCATCAAACCCAGCCTCAGCACTGCGAAGTGTGCGACTGTCTGCCACTCCCACCGTGCGCAGATTCAGCCCCAGCCCCGCACGGTGATCTTCTCGCTGGGCCCGCATTTGTTTCACAAGGGTCTGACCGATTTGCCCAAAACCATACACAAACACATTGGCTTCATGTTCCCTTTTTTCCGGACGTTCGGTCATCTCATGAAGACGATACTCACGGTGCAAAGCCTTCAGCACATTTTCCTTGTCTGTGCTGCGGATAGCCACTGAAATATTCAGCTCCGATGAACCCTGAGCAATGGCCACGATGTTGGCATCGGCTTGGGAAACCGCCAGCATAGTGCGCGCAGCCACCCCGGGATGCCCCTGCATGCCCTGCCCCACAACAGCTGCGATCGACAAATTGGCTTCGCAATCAATACCCGCAATGAGCCGCCGATCGAGTTCAAACTGGAAGGCTTTCTGGAGCACCGCAACAGCGTGGCTTGATTCAACTTCTGGAACCACAAAACAAATACTGCTTTCACTGGAAGCCTGACTGATAAACGAAGTGGAAAGGCCAGCTGCTGCGAGCGCCGAAAAGACGCGCGCAGCAATGCCGGGAACTCCCATCATTCCATTTCCATGCAGCGTGATCAGCGCCTGACCCGATATCGCCGTGAGAGCTTTCACGGGAAAACCCTGCTCCAAATGTTCCCCTGAAATGCGTGTGCCGGGAAATTCAGGACGAAAGGAATTCTTGATCACCAAAGGAATGCCGTCTTTCATGAGGGGAATGATGGTGCGAGGGTGAAGAACCTTAGCTCCGTAAAAGGCCAGTTCTGTGGCTTCTCGGTAATGTAAATGCGGAATCACACGGGCCTCTGGCACAACACGGGGGTCAGCTGTGAGAAGACCGTCGACTTCTTTGTACAACCGAACCTCGTGCGCCTGCAGCAAACTTCCCAAAAGAGTGGCCGTGAGGTCGGAGCCCCCGCGGCCCAAGGTGACAATCTGCCCCGACTCTCCCGAAGCCAAAAAGCCCGGCACAACGATGCACTTTCCCTGCTTCAAGAGCGGAAGGATCTTCACATCACGAGCCGCCTCACAGAGCTTTTGCCTCGGAGACAGAAACTCTCCATTTGACTCCACAAACAGCAGGTCGGTGGCGTCAACAAATTCCGCCGCAACCCCCTTGCTGCGCAGCACACTCGAAAAGATCTGCGCAAGAAGGCGCTCTCCGCGGGCAACAACCACATCAAGAATGCGTGGGGTTTGTTCACGCAAAACCGCTAGGCTGGCACAGATTCCTTCAAACTCAGCCACAGAAGCGGAAACTTTTTGCTGAAGAGAATGCGAGTCGAGACTTTCGGAAAGGAGTTTATCGATGACCTCCTCGTGACGCCTCCGCAGATCCTGAGCTGTGGCATGTGCTTCGTCGAGGCTTCCACGACTTGCCGCCTCGGCCGCTTCAATGAGTCGGTTGGTGAGCCCTCCCATGGCCGACACCACAACCACACAAGGCTCTTGGAAAGACTGAACGATTTCTGCAGCACGATTGATGCATTCTGCGGAGGCAACCGAAGTGCCACCGAACTTGCACACCGAAACATTTGGCATGACGAACCGACCTCTTTGATGCTCGGAAAAGTGAACACAAAGAGTCTAACTCAAATGTCTGCACGAACGAAACTTGATGACTCTGAAGAGAGGCTTTGAACAAGTGCAGAGGGCCATCGTGTGGCATGCAACTTCACAAAACGCTTTGCATCGCCCATGAGCACGCCCGAGTGCTCTCCGGCAGGCTCCAAAAGATCAAGAAGGCGCAGACCAAAGGAATCTTCAAACTCACGCAGCCCCTCAGCAGCTGCCGCCAACAGAGCGTTCCACAGTTCACGATCCGATTCCCCAGGAAGCCCACGAGCCTGAGAGCGGAATGTCTCAACCACCTTCCACGCTGCACGTCGGCCAGCACGCGATTGCAAGAGCCCCCGGTTCAAAGCCATGAGAGGCATGACCCTATCAAAGGGCTGGGAGTCAAACATGCGCAACTCAAGAAACCCCCTCAAGCGAAGGTCAGGAAAGAGAGTGTTGAGGTGGGCTTCCCAGTCTGCCAGTGTGGGATGTGTTCCCTTGTAACCCCGTTCCAACCACTCTTGAAATCGCAGCTCTCCAAACTGTGGTTGCTCCGCCTCCGGGAGACTGTCGATGTGAAAAACATAAGCTTGCTCTGCCCAAGCAACATAGCCGCATGCGGGATTCTCCGCAGTTTCGAGGTCGGTGGGAACCCCTGTGCGCGTGTGGTCCATGCCTTCCCAAATGCGTTGGCGTTCGAGCCCATCTGGACTCAATTTTCCCTGAAAATAAAATGAATTGCGGAAAAACCCCTTGAACAGCGGCGAGAGTGCATAGGTCAATCGCACGGCATCACGCCAATCGGAAGCGAGCGGCCCCACATCAAGGTTGGGCTGCACGGTAGCTGTGTGGCGCATCATGTGAATGCCACGCCCTTGCTCTTCCGACTGCAAATAGCGGGTGAGAATACGGTAACGGGTTTTTGGAACCAGCAAGGGGAACTCGTCGCTCGAAAGGGGATGCGTGCCATGCGACAAAAACTTCACGCGGCCAACAGCTGCACGTTCCAACAAACCAAAGGCAGCAACGAGGTCGCTCGACACTTCTGCCAACGTTTCTCGCGGGGGAGTGGCAACTTCAATTTGCCCACCGGGCTCCAAAGTGAAGCTGAGCCCACTGCTGTGTCGCAATCCATAGGTGACAGAGCCATCTTGAACCAAAGTGGCAGCCGATCCCTCCTGCTCCGCAACCGCTTCCAACACCCCAGCGGGAGTGAGACCTTCGTGGCCCTCACAGGCTGCCAAGCCAAGAGGCTCGAGAGTCGCCGCACAGAGCGGGAAAACCTCCATTTCCACTGCAAGCTTCAGGGGCTTCTTTTCACAGGGGGAATACGTGGGCTCAACAGCGCGGGTCCACAACCGTTCACAAACCTTCTGGCTTCCCGCAACAATACCCGAGCCACACGGACTTGTAGACTTGAGATGACTGTTTCGAAGATCTCCTGAAGTATTCGTATTTCGAGAGCTTTTTGAAGATATTCCGAACATATCAGCACCTCAGCGGCAGCTTCACCACCGCGTCGTCGCGGGGTGGTGATCGGTAACATGAGCACCCATAGGCCCGCTGTCAACCCTCTTTCGAGTGCCGAGCCGATGTGAACATTCCCAGCACTAAAAAACTCTTTTTATAACAATATATTACGCAAACAACAGGGGCTTCCTGGCATAAAAAGTGCAACGTCATGAACAGATGAACGAGGCTTTTTTGAAAGGCACCAAAATGACAAAAACGCACCTACCCCTTCTCTTTCTTTCTTTTTCAATCTTCTCAGTGGCTTGCGGAGAGCAAAAGGCTACCACAAGCCTGAAGCAAGCCGATCCGGGCAGCACAATCGCTGGAGAAGACAGCGATCGCCGGGCTTGCCTCGTCAAAAGAACAGATGGTGTCGGCCCTCAAAACATCGTGGTCTACCATTGGGGACAAAGTTTCGCTGATGCAGACATCCGGCGTCCCCACCTGAACCGTTACGTCTCCTATGGTGCCGAGGGAAAATCTTACCTCACCATGAGCCGAGATATCGTTGTGTACAGCTGCAAAAAAGAGCCAAGCAAGCAGGCGCTTAATCAGTTTAGAGATCGTAAACGGCTCTCGGGCAGTCAGACGCTCGTTCAATTGACCGACGGAACCATTTGCTCCGCAGTGCCAGTCTATCTCGGTGCCCTGCAAGCCGGAGGTTATGGCACGCTCGACTCATACCTCCCCGAAGGAAGTTTCATATTGGAACGCCCTGAGGACTTTCGCCTGACGTACCACCCACGACCCTTCGGGATTCAAAACAAACTCCCGAAGGTGAAACTCGAGCTCAAGCCAAAGGGAGCTCTGAGCTACAAAACCACAATTGAAGCTGACTGCCCCACCTGGGATGACAACTACCGCATGAGTGGTGGCAACAGCCGCGGGTAACGGCCCTCAGTTCTCAACTTCTGCCGCAGCGGCCGGCAGCGGCTCCAGCTGCAGCGCAAAATCGTTGACACCCGCTGTGCGCAGCGTGTCCATGACGCCCACCACATAGCTGTAGATGACACCCTTGTCGGCACTGATCATGGCCACCACAGTCTCTCCCGCATCAATGGCTTCTCGGCCGCGGTTCTCAAGGGTTTCCTTGTCAACTTTCTCACCATCGAGAATGATCTCCCCCTCAGCGGAAACCAAGATGTTCAAACTCGTTTGTGAGGAAAGGGACTCAGCCGTGGCGGCTTGGGGCAGCTCAATTTTAACTCCCTGCTTCACCATCATTCCTGCTGTCACCATAAAGATCACGAGCAAAACAAGAACAACGTCAACAAAAGGAGTGACGTTGATATCGGAAATGGCTTCGTCTTCACCACCGAGGTTTGCACCACCCGCCATGCTTCAACCCCCTCTTTTTAGTGAATGCGGTTCAGGTAAGTTGCCACAATGCGAGAAACAGCCTCGCTGTTGGCCATGCGAGTTTTGGTGGCTCGCAAAAACAAATTGTAGGCAATCACGGCCGGAATCGCGACCATCAAACCCACAGCCGTCGCCACGAGGGCTTCCGCAATAGCCGCCATCACCACCTGACCACCCTCGGCATCATCTCCTCCCAAGGCATTGAAGGCTTGAATAATACCAATGATGGTTCCGAACAAACCAATAAAGGGAGTGTTGTTCCCCAGGGTTCCCAAAATCGTCAAACCCTTGTCCATGCGCGTTTTTGCAGAAATCATGGTCGCAGTCATGGAGTCTTCGGCAGCCTTGAGAGGTTTGCTACTCCCTTCAAGCCCAACTGCCGCCACCTGAGCCTCCACGAGCTTTTGCCCGGCACACCAGGCTGAAGTTTTTTCCAAGCTGTCTTCGGAGTTGAGGCGCTGTGAAAGCTCGCTCACAAAGCCCGCAAAGTCTCCCTTCATCTTTTGGAAAAAGATCGCCCTTTCAATAATAATGGTAACCGACAAGATGCTACAACCAATCAAAACAAACATCACCCACTCTGCACCATAAAGGGCAAAGCCCAAAAACAGTTCCGTAATGGCCATAGCCCGAACTCCAATCGCTGATTTTGCTGGTTGCACCCGGTTCTCTTCACAGGCCTGTGCTTCACAGCCACCTGCGAGCTCCCTGTTGGAAGCTCCTTGGAGTCTAAAGGAACCAGGATTTTTTGAAAAGTATAGATGGGAACATTCTCAAGTTTGGCACCGGGGGCTTGACTTTGAAGTCAAGGCCTCATTCCGCATCGGTTGAGCTCAGGGAGACTGATCGACCCGATGAAATTCCAGCTCTCCGTGTAACGACAAAAGTCTGTCACGAGCTTTGAGCAACACAGGGCGGCCACAGGCCTCCAGCATGTCCTCAACATAGTCTTTCCGACGCATTCCAACCAAAACCGACTGCACGCCTTCCATGTGCAACTGACAACCAATCGCCAGCTGAGAAAGCGGCACATCTTCCCATCCCAGAGCATCGATCTTCTCATGCCCAAGCGTTTCGAGGTCGCGCGCCAGTTGTGCCCAGTTTTCCAAACCCCGTTGCATCTCAAGGCTGAGCGGAGCATCTCCAGTTGGCACCTGTGGTCGTGTCAAACGGATCAGCTGCCCTTGCGACAAAGCGTTGAGAGGACGCTGGGCGAGAAAACCAACGCCTTGCGCCTGGCACTGATCAAGCAAATTGATGGGCTGATCTTCATGAGCCAAGAGGGGCGCGACTTCAACCCAATTCAACGGAGCCGACACAACCCGAAAGCCGTCGCGGGCTTCGGCACTCTCGGCTGCCTCGATGATGTCTTCCAGCCGCAGCGCCTCAAAAGACTCACGTGGGTAGGCCAAAGTTCGGCTACTCACACCAAAGGATCCGATGATGCCCTCTTGTCGGAGTTCCTCCAAGGTGCGGAAGGCAACACAAAGGCTTTCCCGCAGCAATCTTCTGGCTTGAATTTCATCAACGCCCTGATGCAGGCACCACTGCAAAAGCCGCTCCGGACTCTCCACCAGAATCACATCTAGGGCCGCGACTCGCAAACGCTCTA
>JANQPW010000880.1 GCA_028285285.1 Silvanigrellales bacterium | reverse complement strand
AAAAAGCATCTTTTCACCGGGGAGAGAACCCAAACTCTGCCCCCGCGTGGTGACCGGCATTAAAAAAGCCCATTCCGTCACAACGAAGGCCCTCGCTGTGCTCAGCAACACGGCCTCTCGGTGGTCTCATTGCCGCTCTGCGGAGTTCCGAGCACCGCTTTCGAAAGCCAGCCTGTGCCAAACTCCACGACTTCCCCTCTCAAAAAGGAAGGGTGACGAATGAGTTGACAGCCTCTACCGCTTGTATTAGCAACAGACGCACATTGGCTCTTTAGCTCAGTTGGTAGAGCAGTAGACTGAAAATCTACGTGTCCCCGGTTCAATTCCGGGAGGAGCCACCACCATTTTTACCTACTCTTTCAACCTGGTCACTCGAGACCGCGACACTGCACTCGGAATTCTTTTACTTGAAAAGTCGTTGAGCTGCCATCGTCTTGCTGGTAGCGGAACATGGGAATTGCGAAGCCAAAGCTTCCTCCTGGTGGAATCGCGTCATTCCCACTCAAAACCACAGAATGATCCCAACCATCCACAAGATCGGTTCCATCAGCTGCACGGGCTTCCCATCGGATCAACGTTTCAGCCTTGTCGGTGTCATGCGTGATGCGAGCCACCACCGAAAGAGGTCTGCCGTCTCCCTTCAACACATCATCCGATGAAGGCTGGGTTCCGGTGGAATAGTTCCAGCCTTTGTATGGCCCCTCAGCAACAGGGTTTTCAAACCGCTCAGCTCCAAATGTGGATCCTGGCCAGCGGTCGGCAAAAGAAAAAGCATGTTCCCCAGCCTGGCGAAAGCGTGACAGTGTTTGCCAAGAAGCTCCCCCATTGTAAAGAAGCTGATAGCCTGTGAGCAGACGATTATCTGGGAACTCAACCACTTCGTAGTTCAGAAGCAGCGCAGCCAAGGCCCGATTTTCTGTCGAGTCGTAGTTGAAGGTCATAGAAACTTGAACGTCTTCGGCACACTCCCGCAGCTCAACAAGTTCAATATGCCAGGGCCAAGCCCCCATTCGATTGCCATGGCCATCTTTCGGAGTGGCCCCATACCGGCTCTGAAAAAACGAATCCGAAAAATCATCCCCTTCGGAGGTCATGCGAACCTCCAAAACCTCGGCTTCCTCTCCACCAAAAACAACGGGTCTGAGTTCTCTTTCAAAACTCCTGATGCCAAAAGTGGATTGCGTCAACTTCCAAGGAAGCGTATGAGCCCCGCCTGAGTAATTCTCGACAAACTCGTTGATCACTTGGATGGTCTCCGGCATCACAAAGCGATCACTTGAACCATCGCTCAGGAAGCGCTTGGCCGTGGCCAGATCAAATATTTTCTGTGCTTCCACAATCTCCAGCTGAATCTCTCCTTCCCCGCGACCAGTGTCGATGACAACATCAACGAATTTGCCATCGGTCATAACCTCAGTCACCGAAACAGCATCAAGAGTTTCGCTTGAGACAGAGAAATTACTTCTTTGAAAACCACTGACTTTTTCAGAGAACTCTACGCGAACGATCACGCTCTTAGCTGCCGTGGGGTTGGAACCTCGAAGCGAAAATCCTTCCACCCGTAAAGGTTTGCGAAAGATCTTCACAGCTTCAGACTTTCTCGTGCCATTTGCACGCAAAAAACCAACTAGTGGAACGAGAGACGAGTTCACGATGCTGTCATTGTCAACCAATGTGATTGCTAAAGTGCCATTTTTCGCAGATTGACCAGAGTCAGCGAGCACTTGGTAAAAACTACCGTTTCCTTCCACTGAAATCAGACTGCAGCCATCAAGTCCTCTCGAACAGTTGACCGAAAAATCTTCGAGCTCAACCCCGGTCACTGGTTCGGAAAACTCAACCAGGAAAAGGAACTGATCTTTGCTCCCCGAAAAACTCTGGTCAAGGGAGATCTCCCGAACCTTTGGACCTACTGATTCAATTTTGATTCCAATCCGCTTCAGAAACGAGCTGATGCTAAAAGCCTCCCGTGCAGATTTCACAGCCGCCCGGAAAAGACGGGTCAAAGCATCGTTTGACGCCGCCAGAAGCTTGCCATTGTATCCAGAAATGACATGGAGCAGGAACTCCGGGGGCTGAAACCAACCCATTCCCTCCGTAATTGCGATCAAAAGCTCGACTTCAATTTCAGCCTCGGCAACGTCTGGCTCTGCACGAGTGACCACAACGCCAAGACCTTTGATCAAGTCCGTGACGACTTTCTCTTTTGTGGGTTCTTCCAGCTGCGCAAAGAGCTCCGAAGAGCTGATGATCTTTGAAACCTCAACAGCACCGGTCTGTGTGTCGGGAAACTCACTGTGTTGGATGGTGTCAAGAATCAAGTCGACGTCCAAGCCAGCGAGCCCATGGCTTGAAAGCACTTTTTGACTGACCAAATACAATTGGGAAGGCGGCACTTCCGTCACTTCTTCGGGCGTTGGTTCTTCTTCGACGGCAACGCTGTTCTCTTCAGAGGGAGCCGGCCGAACTTCCTTTTTTTCGACTTCCAGAAAACCATTTCTTGTTTCCGGCCTTGGCTTGCCACACGAGTACAGCAGGCAGCACGTGAACAAACAACTGAAGATCTGCCTGTGATTCACAGCGACACCTCGTTTACACCGTCATTTTCAGGTGATCCCGGACAAAGCCGAAATCCACCACCTCCGAATCAGGTCAAAGCCTTACCGGGGACGAAATTCTGCCTCTAAGCATGCTTGTCATCGTAAGATTTCAACAGGATTGAAAGTTAATGTTTTTTTATTTTAATAATTAAATAGTTAGGTGAACTTTTTACGGGTTCCCCTAACGCACAACAATTGTCGTGGAGACCGCTCGTCTCCCAAATCCTTTGCAACTTCCGGGAACGTGCTTTGGAAAAGGGAGTGGCGGGGTTTTGGTGTTCAGAGTTCATCTTTTTTTTCGCCCGAAAGAACTCCCCGCCTGACATAGACCCGTACGGGATCATGCGACGCCGCAGCATGAAACTCCGAAAACTTCTGGTACTGGTTGTCGAGATCTTTGATGACGTCAAGGTACCACGGGGAAGGGGCCTGGTGGGTCATTTGAATGAGAACCAGAGCAAAGCGCTCTTTTTGAACGCTGTCTTGAATGTGAAACCGCTCGTCATGAAAGATGCTCACATCAGGGTGATACCAGAGAGGGTAGTTCACACATGGGGTAAGCCCGAGGACCTGAGACATCGGCGTGAGTTCAGTCATGTTCAAAACGCCACACTGAGGATTGGGAAGAGAAGACAAAGACTTCTGCAAGGGTTCTGAAAAAAAGAGCTCTTTGACCTCAAGGAGCCTCTCCCAAACTTCCGGGTAGAGATACTGCCGGCCAAACTCAGGAAGTCCAACAGATCTGCCGGTGACCAGCCCGCGATCTCCCTCTCCGGGTGGGAGACTCCGGCCCCTCAGCCCTTCAGGCAACACATCGGTGCCGATGCGCTCGGAAAGGAAATTGCTCACTCCTCTTTCTTTTGTGTACGCTTGAAGATCGCGGGAGTTTGGGAATAGATGTGGTTCTGTGAGCCAGTACCCACCCACGAACAGCAAGCTGGCTACGACTTGCCAACCTTTAAAGGACCACTGCTGCAACCCGAAAAAAATTGCTGGCCCCAACAAAACAAGGCCATAAAATCCTGTGAGATAGGGCAATCCACTCGTGAGGCCGGTGATTGCACTTTGCAGGGCTATGCCCAGGGCGAGGGCGAAAAAAACAAAGACCTTCTTCCAGCTGTCTCGTTTTGCAAGACCAACGATGCCACATGCGGCGGCAATAAGAGAAAAAGCGAGGAGCCCTTCTGGCTCTTCAAAAAGCTTGCCGAGATTGAGAGACTCTGATCGGTTGATGTGCGGTGGCTGACCCAAATTGAACCAATAACCAAGGTTTGTTTTCTGAAAAAGAAGAACAAAGATGAGCGCAAAAGCGGCGGTCACTCCAGAGTAGATGCTGAGATTGCGCCAGTCTTTTTGAAACACACACTGAGCCGTCATCACAAAGCTGATCATGGCCAAGGCCATAAGACCGAAGTCTTGCTTTGTGAGGAAAACAGCGAATCCGGTCAACGCACACAGCGCAGCCCACACACCAGAAAGGATAGGTTGAGTCTGTTGCCTCACAAAGAGGCTTAAAACAAAGAAAGACGCAAACTGAAGACCCGCAGCAGTGGTGTTGTACCAAATGAACTTGACCTGTGTGGCATGCATGAAGACAAACGAAAAGGCTCCGACGGCTATGCCGAGGCGACTCAAGGAAAAATTTCGCAACATTCCCATCACACAACCAAGGGTCGCTACCTGGAGCAGGATGGATGCCACTCCCAACAGATCAAACCCCGGACCAAAAATACTGAAGAGCGAGGCGGGCAGAATCAGCGAGACCGGGCCAAAAGGAATTCCAAAATCAAGGTAGGGAAGCTGTCCTAAGGAGAGTCGATAAGCTCCTTCCCACATAATGGAGTAGTCTCTAAAATACAGGTGTCGGTGAAAGAGATGTGCGAGCACAATGACGCCCGTGCCCAAGAGAAAACAAACTCCAAGAAACAATGTTTCCCGATCCCAGCTCAACTTTTTGGGATGGCCTTCTGACTCAACAGAAGTCTGAGGGGTTTCTGAGTTCATGAAATCCTTCTTGCTCCAAAGTTTTCCAAGCCATCTTATAGCAAAGCAGATGGGCTGTGTTCTGGCCACCTCCAAGCCTTGCTACCACCTCAGCGCTCGTCTGATTTTCTGACAAAATGTCCCAAAAAAGGCACAAAAAAACCAAATCTTCAAATCTTTTTCCTCGCATTATTGAAAATCATTCTCAATTGATCTAGCGTTCAACAAACCTCAAAAACCGCAATGAGGAATTTGCTATGGTATCACTCTACGAGCTCCGCAAAGGAGACAGTGCTTGCGTCGACAGCCTGGTGTCGGAGCGTCAAAGCGATCTTTCTGAGGCCGACCATAAAGTGGTCTTGAAACGCTTGATCGAGCTGGGCATCTGTGCGGGAACCCCCCTCACAGTCCAGTGGCGAGACCCGCTTCCGGGCGGTCCTCTCGTGATTGAAGTGCGCGGAGGCCGCATTGCCATTGGCCGCAAAGAAGCCTCGTTGGTGCAAATTGAGCAAAAAGGGAGCGCAAACCCATGATGCCCTTTCACCAATCATTTAGTCCAAA
>JANQPW010000858.1 GCA_028285285.1 Silvanigrellales bacterium | reverse complement strand
CTACCCGCCTTTAATGCAAGCTGTGCCAGTTGCCACACCGCTTCCCAAAGTAGCTCTGTTGTGACTGGACCACTGACCCTCTTTTCTTACACCGCCATGGTTCGCCTGATGGACCACAAAGATCCCTTGCAAACCACCTTGTATCTTAAAGCCTCAGGAGCCATTGAGCATGGAGGACAAAACCAATGCCAGGGTGCGGCTGGCGAAGAAGTCTGCAAGAAGATTGCCCTCTGGCAGGGTGCCGTTCTCGCTGCAGGCTTAGTAAAAGAAAGAACGGGAGCTTCTGACCCCAACAACCCCAATTCAAACGGCACGTCGGGAACGGGCGGCCAAAACGCCAACCTTTATGACGGGCACGGCCGTGTGACAGCCATGACCCTTGTGGGAAAAATACAAGGGTTTGTTGCCGACCCGAACAACCCCAGCGAGTCGGTTGAGGTTGCTATCTTTGTTGGCGGAGACAAAGATTCGGGCACAGAGGTGTACCGCCAAATTGCTAACCTTGCAGGCTACGACAACGACCTACCCGGAAACCACCGTTTTGAGTACACCCTGGCTGAAAACTACCGCGATGGACGAGCCAAGCAGGTTTATGTTTACTCAGTGGTTGGCAATGAAATGCACTTGATCAACCCCGACCAACTTGAGTACTATGGCTACGCCTATTCCACAGCCGGCCGCAATTTTTACGAAGCCAATGTGCAGCCATTGCTGCTGCAGGGCTGCCAGGGAGGTTGCCATACCGGCTCCATGAACTACGAAACAAACTTCGCCTGGATGTTGTGGCCACGCCCTCACGAAGGCGGCTCAAGAAGCAACAACATCCACATCAACAACCCGGCCACAGCCAACGGCGAATCCCACGGGGGAGGCCGACGCTGCAACAACATCAACTCGGGTGTCTGCGCGCAGCTTCAGCAATGGTATGACATTGAGTTTGGCTCGCTATAACTATAGAAGCTTTGCTCCTGGAGCTAGAGAAAGCGCGTTTGCCCCGACTCAAAAACAGAAACAGCAAACTTTAGAAATGAGCTTCGCGCTTCCTCTGGTTGCATGCCGAAGTTTTTCACCATCAGAGCCACCGCATCGTCCACACTTCTCTTGCCATCGACCAAGCTGGCAAGCTGAGCTGAAAGGCGGTTCTTGTTGAAAAAGCTCACCATTTGAGGCGAAACAGGGACCGCTTCTGCATGGTTTTTGGCCCATGAGGGAAGGTATTCATAGGCTTTTGTGAGACCCTTTTCTTCCACCTTTCTTGCCACAAAACACACCACTCTTTCGCGTCGGGAATGGCAACTGGCGGGAGAAGCCATATAGGGAAGGGTTGTGTGCTCGCAAAACAGCATTTCAAATCCTGCCTGAACAACCCCTTCCCGCACCTCTTCCAACGACATCCGGTCGGCGAGCGCATCTGTGTGAAACACTAGGGTTCCAAAGTTGATCCAGATGCCTTCGGGCTTCAACAGAGCGTTCACCCTCCGAAACACGTCTTGAGGCCTCTCGGGCACGATGTCCACAAACCATGGCGTGAGCACCGCCGAAAAGGCACCAGCCTTGAGGGGGGAGTTGAGAGCGTTTCCTTGCACAAGGGTCAAAGATCGCTCACCCGCTTCGCCGGCGGGAACCCCTTCCGGCAGCCGCAACTGGCGCACAACGGCGTGGTTTTCCAAGCTTTTTGGGGCAAGTGGGTATTCAGTGAGCTCGAGGGCTTCCCCCGAAATGACGCGGTGGGCCACGTTCAACAAGAAAGGGTTGAGATCACAGGCAATTGTGCGCTTCACACCGAGAGCATGATGGAGGTCGTGGGTGAGGCGGCAGCCACCTGCGCCTAAAACCGCTAAACTCTCTATTTCCCGCGACTTTTGAGATAGGCCCGCTCCATCTAAAGCCTTGAGAACACACTCAAGTGACAGACCGTTCTCATCGGTCTCTTGCAGTCCGTTCCAGCCCCAGTCTCGGTGAAGGTTGGAGGCATACCCCGTGAGAGATTGAGAAACTGGAATTTTCTCAGCCATTACTCGAAGATCATCAACCCCCTCCAACGAGCTGCGTCCGAGTTCCCTAAAAAGAGACTCCGCAAAGCGGCGATCTCGAATTTTTGCATCGCGCAGGAGCTTCAATCGGCGCTTTGCGAGGGCAGAAAGACCTTCTTTCTTGAGCTCGTCTTTGAGAGATTTTTCACCCTCTTGCAGAAGGGCTGTGTGTAAAGAAACACTTTGCTTCCATTGCCACATCACAGCTTCTGTGTCGCGAAAAATCCAAGGTATTCCGGAAATGACCGGATATCGCAAAGGAGAACCAGCTGATCCTTCACAAATGAGCTCCCGACCAGTTTGACCCAGGGTCAACGACTCTTGGGTTTTTGGGCAACACAGCAAGTTAACAGCCTGTACCAACGACACAACACCTCCTCTGCCCGGCGGAAACTCACACCAAACTCTGTGAAAAAAAACTTCCGAACAACAGTCTACAAAATCGAACTTTCTGCGTAAATACGAGCCTTTAAATAGAGGTAACAGGAACCATTGTGACGATTTGGACAAAAAATTAAATCTTTGGAAACAAAATCCCGAAACCCCCCTTAGATCCACATTGTGGAGCAAATCAGACATCAAAGGGCGTTGAAGCAGAGGAGTCGTGGTGCAGAGGTTGAAATCAGTTTCTCTCAACGGGTTCTTGCAGGCCCTCACCTTCTCAATGCTTGCAGCGTTGGGCTTTGGAGCCCTGCAAAGCTGCGGCGAAGTGAAGCCGCCCGCAAGTGCACAAAAAGCCGACGAAGATGCGTGCGCCCTCGTGGCAAAGGGAGAGCAGCCGGCCGCGCCGGCCGCCCAACTCGTTGGGGTTCCGGGAGCTCCATTTGAAGCCCCTGCGCAGAGCTTCACGCTTGCGCCAGGAGCCATCACCTACGACACCGAAGTGAAGCCACTCCTCCAAGCAAAATGCGAAAGCTGCCACTCTGGCACCTACCAACCCACGATCAACACCTACCAATTGGCTCGGCTCAACATCACAGCCATTTTGGACTCTGTGAACAACAACCGGATGCCACAGCCACCTTTGCCCCCTCTCGAGCCAGAGGAAATTCTCATTCTTGAAGGCTGGGTCGAAAACAACCTTAAACAAAGCGAGTCTGTTCCCAACCCCGCGACTGCAGGGCCTGCGC
>JANQPW010000845.1 GCA_028285285.1 Silvanigrellales bacterium | reverse complement strand
GTGCGGTATCAACCTTCTGAGATTCTGTGTTTTGAGCGATGGAGACGACTTTGTTTTGTTCACTTGTCTCAGAGGGGCTTGGAGTGGTTGGCTCTGCATCGGTGGCATTCGCAACTTCCGGGCTCGGAATGTCTTCGGGCTCGTTTCCTGTGAGGTCGGCAAAGCTTTGAGCAGGTGCATTCTGGGTTTCGGGCGATTGTGCAAGAGGGATGTTTGTTGGCTTTTCTGATTCTGGCTCTTCGAAATCTTCCATGAGAAGTTGGATGGCCTCCATGTCGGCCTCCACACTTCTGCTGCCTTCGTCGGCAGGTGTTGCGGCAGGTGGCACAGCAACGTTCGGGGTTGCCTCTAGGGGTGTGGCCACGAGCATAAGTGCCACGCACAGCAATCGAGTGATAGCCGAAAAACCAGGTGACGGGTGTCTCATTCTCATCAGGCTTCCTCAGTCAAAAACAGTTGCGTTTGCACTAGGCCACATCTTTAGGACCAAAATCTTCAAAGCCAACACCACTCATCACATCGGTGAGGCGTACGCCAAACTTTTCATTGACCACCACAACTTCTCCCATGGCCACGAGTTTGTCGTTCACATAGATCTCCATAGGTTCACCCGCCATTTTGTCCAGCTCAATAACGGAACCTTGGCCAAGCTGGAGGAGGTCGTTTACCAAAAGTTTTGTTCTGCCGAGCTCCACACTGACTTTCAGGGGAACATCGAGAACCAGCTTCATGCGGGTGAGATCGATTTTGTTGAGAGGGCTGTTTTCTTCGGCTATCCGTTGTTGGACTTCCGCGGAGTTTTCTTCGCCGCCATCACCGTCTTTATCGACGTCAACGTCGTCAAGGCCAAAGTCTTCTGGACTGAAACTCTCATTCGGATCTACCATTTCAATTCTCTCCTGTTACTTCAACAACCTTGACAGCTTTAGCACCTTTCAAAACCCCTGGTACAACTCGGAACTTGTGCATGCCTTCAACCATCACGTCGAGCGGCTTGTCGGCATCGCGATCGAGAATGATGACGTCGCCTTTCTTCAGCTGCATGAGGTCTTCGAGGTTGATCCAGGCGCTTCCCAGCTGCACCGACATGTTGACTGAAGTTCCTAAAAGTTGAGTCTTAATTCGGTTGATCCAAATGTGGTCGACCTCGAGTTGCTCGTTTTGGAATCCAACACTGAGTTTGGACTTGATGGGCTCAAGCGTGGAATAGGGAATCACAAGTTTGATGGAGCCACTCATTTTCTCGAGTTCCACGTCAAAGGATGTGGAAATCACGACGTCACTGGGAGGCACAACGGCCACAAACTGTGGATTGATTTCTGTTCGCGAATAGTTGAATTTGAGAGGAAACACGGGTGCCCAGGCCCTCTCGAGGTCGTCAATGGCCGACATCACAATCCGCCGGGCAATTTTGATCTCGATAGGTGTGAAGTCTTTTCCTTCGATTTTTGTGTAGGGAACGTCGTTCCCCCCGAAGAGTGAGTCAACGAGTGCGTACAGAAGTTTGGACTCAATAACCATCACTGCAGAGCCCCTGAGTGGTTCCAGTCGCAGAATGTTGAGGCAACTCGGAAGAGGCAAAGAGTTCATGAACTCACCAAACTTAATGGGGCCTGAGCTGTTCACGCCAATGTTTGCAACCTTACGCAGGGCAGCCGACAGCGAAACTCGGAACAGTCGAATGAAGCGATCGTGGATGATATCGAGGGTCGGCATACGACCGCGAATGATCCGATCTTGGTTGGCCAGGTCGTAGTGGATGATGCCCGACGCATCGCCGCCGCCGCCGCCACCTCCGTCTTTGTCTTGATCGTCCATACGCCCGTCGGAAACGGCGTTGAGGAGCGCGTCGACTTCATTTTGGCTGAGCACTTGATCCATTCAGAATCACTCCACAAGAAATTCGGTGAAATAGATGTTGGTCACTGGCTTCTCAAAAACCTCATTAAAGGTATTTTTGATTTGCTTTCGCAGGTTCTCTTTTCCGTCGGGGCTCAACAGCTCAATTCGTGTTTTGCGGCTGACAATGCTAATGATAATGTCGCGAATTTGCGGTAACCTTTTTTGAAGGGCTTCGAGTTGCTCTTCGCCGCCGTGGTACTCTATGGAAACCCCGAAACGAAGAAATCGGTTCTCTAGTGGGTTTCCTAGGTTGAGCTCCATTTTGGGAACATCAAAGGTCTCCCCAAATTGATTTTCTTCGCTGAAGATTCCAGAGATCTTTGAGAGGCCTTCTTTAACTTCCCCTGTTTCTTCTGGCTTTTCTTCTCCGCCTTCTGCACCTTCTTGCTCACCATCTGCTGTTTCCGCATCGGCTGCAGCTTCTTCGTCTTCTTCCTCCGACCCTTCTCCGTCAGCCGACTCCCCCTCCGCGGCTTCTTCGCCTTCGGGTAGGGCTTCAGCGGCCAACTCCGTGTCATCGGAGCTCAAGGTTTGCATGATGAAGAATCCGCCGCCCCCTGCTGCAAGAAGACCGATGCCACCAATGCCCAAGAGCAAAAAGAGTTTTCGCTTCTTCTTGGGCTTGGCCTCGACCTCTTCTGAGGAAGCCTCCGCGCCTTCTTCGCCTTCTTCCTTGGTTTCTTCCTGCTCTTCGTTTTCCGCCATGGTCCTTGCCCCTGCGA
>JANQPW010000841.1 GCA_028285285.1 Silvanigrellales bacterium | reverse complement strand
CGGACTATCTGCAGCTTGATCTGCGCTCCGACTACGATGTTTGGTTCGACACATGGTCCTACAAATGGTTTGTGGAGCTGTGGACCTCTCCCCTAGGGGCCAATGTTGTTGCCGGGCAATGGGCGCCCGACTACAGCCAGCGAACGCTTCTGCGAGGCCTTCCTGTGGTGCCGAATGTGGGTATCAAAGCTATTTTTTGAGGTGAACCATGAGATCTCTTGTTGACTTGCTGATCCTTTCTTTGAAGCCTTTGGTGCGGTGTTCGGCGTTCTTTTCACAAAGTGGTGCCCCAGTGAGGATGATCTCGTTCGCTTGTGGTCTGGCACTTCTTTCGAGCTGTGCCGACGACGAAAAAAACATCTACCTTTTGGAAGAAGTGCGCACACCTGTGTTGCAATACCTGCAAAGGGACACGGCCACCACTCCTGATGCGGCTCGCCGGGGATGCCTGGAGCTTGACTCTGACGCCGATGGAACTGCCGAGCGGTGGTGTGAACAGTTTCCTTTGCGACCCGAGGCGGAAGTTCTGCTTCGTTTTGTAGCTATTTCCCCGGAAGGGGGTGAGATGAGCTTGACTGTTGATTCCATTTTGCAGTTTTCCAATCTGGGAACCGCACAGGGTTCCCGAGTTTCTGCCGCAAATGAGACCAACTCAGCCGCCGTTGACCTAACGACCTTCAGTTACAAGGAGGTTCCAACACTCAACAAGGTGTTGAACGAACAGTCTGTGCGGGTTCAAGAGCTCTACTTTTCACTCACCCTGCCGTCGGTGGAAGATCTGTTTGAGGGGTTTCAACAATCAGGCGCTCTGCCGGGATACACCCTTCGCTACACGACCAAGAGCACGGCTCATCGTGACGATGCAGGAGCGGGCACTTTCTTTGTGCTTCCCGACCCCGACACCTCCGATGTTTATGACAATGCCATTGCCAATGGTGGAGAAAACATCAACCCTCAAGTTGTTGAGGAACTGAAGAGTCAGGCGAAAACCAACACACCTCCAGCCATTTCTGACATTGCGGTCGACGCTACATCTCTCAAAAAAGAGGAAGAGAATGAGGTGAGCGTGACTTTAGAGGCCGATCCAGATGAAGGTTCAAAGGCCCGACTGCAGTGGTATGTGTCCAACGGTGATTTCACGGCTGAGTCTGCGGCGAAAACCAAATGGCTGCCGAAGAACACCGGGCCAGCCGTTCTTTTTGTTGTGGCACGAGATCTTCAAGGTGGCATTGATTTTAGTTGGACATCTGTTGTTGTGCCATAGAGCTGTGGTGGCTCACTCACCGCTTCCATAGCTCACTTTCACCCGCAAGGTCTCCAACTGTGCTGCCGGATCGCTCGCGTCAAGTTTGAGCTGGACCGTTCCATCTTCGCTTTCCGTCACAATCGATCCCGTGCAGAGCAGGTTGAAAGGGCCTTCCTGTGGACGACACAAGGCGCCCGGCAAGGTGAGTTGCCCCTCTGAAAAAAGGTGAACCTGAGCAACACCTCTTTTGAAGCAGTCGGGCTTGAGCTTGGCGCTGAAAACCAGGGTCACGGCAGCCTCGGCTTGACCGGGGTTGAAGTGTGAAGATTTTTGGAGCTCGGCTGAGCAGTTGTCGGACACAGCGGTTGCATCAGCGGAGTTTCCATTTCCAGCAATGACAAGGCTGTCTGATTTGTTTTCTGTGGTGTTTTGTTTGTCTTTGTATGCAAGATCTTCGCGTTTGCGGTTCCCACAAGCCAAAAGGCCCTGGAAGGTGACAAGCGCTATGGCAAGATGTAGTGGTCGGTGACTCATAGCTTCCCACTCTTTATGTAACATACTGAGGGTTATCGACAGATGGTGCGGAAACATTGAGACAATTGGTGCAACTTGCCAAAAAAAGTGACCTTTTCGTGTCCTGCTCTTGCGCAAACGACCTTGAAGTCTGTGCCAGTCGAGCTAGAATGGAGTTTTCATATATTTGTGGAGAGGTGGTCAATGACCTATGAACTGCTGATCAATGGCGAAAAGAAGGTTGTCGATGTTCCGGCAGACACACCGCTTCTTTGGGTGATCCGAGAAGAGCTTGAACTGAAGGGAACGAAGTTTGGGTGCGGAATGGGTCTGTGTGGCGCCTGCACCGTGCACCTCGATGGTCAGCCTGCCAGATCCTGTATCACACCCGTAGCTGCAGTGGGCAAGGCGTCACTCACAACGATAGAGGGGCTTCCAGCCCAGGCAGGAGCTGAGCTGCACCCTCTTCAGGAGGCCTGGATTCGCAACAGTGTGCCCCAGTGTGGCTACTGTCAATCAGGTCAGCTCATGGCAGCAGCGGGCCTGCTCAATGAAAATGCGAACCCGTCTCCCGATGAAATCCGCCAGCACATGTCAGGTAACATCTGTCGCTGTGGAACCTATTCGGAGATTGAAAGGTCTATTCGGGAAACCATCGCGGCCAAGGCGCAACCGGAGGAAGGAAAATGAAAACCGAATCCGTGCGTGATGAAATGACCAGTCGGCGTGGCCCGGCGATAGACCGGCGTGACGTAGCGATAGGCCGGCGTGACGCCTTTCGGATCACCGGCCTCGTGGGTGGTGGCCTGGCCGTTAGCCTTTGGGACTCTCCTCTCGCAAGAGCTCTGGCCCAAGACTCCTCCCCCGCTGCGGGAGAGGCTGAAGCCTTTAACCCCTTTTTGAAGCTGCACCCCGACAACACTTTGGAGTTTGTGCTGGACAGGGTTGAAATGGGTCAGGGCACCCTGACCTCGCAGGTGGTGCTTGCCTGCGAAGAGCTGGATTACCCTCCCGAGAAAGTGAAAGTTGTTCAAGCCCCCCGAGCGAGTGAATACAACAACACCATGTTTCGTTCACAGATGACGGGCGGCAGCACCAGTGTGGTTGAAGGGCACGAGAAGCTGCGTGAGGCGGGGGCGAAGGTGCGCGCCCGAATTGTGAAGGCCGCCGCTCGTAAATGGGGAGTGAAGGAGGATCAGATTTCCACGGCCGAGGGTGAGGTTTTTGTGGCTTCAGATTCAAACCGTCGCTCAACTTATGGAGCTTTGGCCACTCTTGCTGTTGACGAGTCAGCGGGCAGTGTGGAACTGAAACCTTGGGGTGAACACAGATACATTGGCAAGCCTTTGCCTCGCCTTGATC
>JANQPW010000775.1 GCA_028285285.1 Silvanigrellales bacterium | reverse complement strand
CAGCCTCGCGCCGGATGAGCTCCCGATAGTCTTCTGATTTTGGTGGGAGCAAATAGGGAAGCCCTCCAACCCCGTCAATAAGAGGAATGGCGCCAATTTTTCGCAAAAAATCACTGCGGCGCACAAAGAACTCAGGTGTCTTTGCGGAAGACTCACCTCGTTTGAAGTCGGGCCCAATCAGCGGACCAAAAGGGGCGAGCATGGTTCTCTCAATGGCCTCTTGGCCGGGAGTGCTCTGCGACAGAAGCTGCACGAGAAGATGGACACATTCGGGATCACGATAGGCCTCGAGCTCCAGTTTCAGTTTTTGGCTCGAGCCAAACTCATCACACACATCGCGGGCTGAGCTGAGATCGAGCCCTTCAAACAAGGCTTCTATTGCCGGCAAGTCGGTGCGCTGCAACAGCCGCACCAACTCTATCTCAACTTCGGCAACAGACCCCGCAAAAAACACAAAGAGATTTCCAGGGAAGACAGACGTGCGCGCAAACTGCCTGGGATGAGCCAGATACTCTTCCAGAACATTTGCAAAGAGCCGAGGAGCCAGCGTGCTGATGCGCTTCAATCTCACCTCACGCCGAAGATCACTCGATAGGGCAGCCATATTCGAAACGAGGTGTTCTCCAAAATCGTCTTCAAACTGGGTTCGATCCCACCCCGAATAGAGCAACATGCTTTCGCGCCACGGACTTTGGCCCCAATCAACCTTGTCCATCAAACGCACCGCCAAATCAGGGTGCCGAGAGAGGAAGTGGAGCGAAGCCCAATACATAATGTTGTTGTGGTAAGCCTGAAGACGACTTGCTGCATTCTTCTCATCTGAGTCGGCCACTTGCCGCATTTTCACAACCTTTGCGTGAGCGGCATCTGCCTCCAAAAAGGCCTGGAAACCAAAGGATTTCTTTTTCTCTTGGCCTTTCTTCCGGCTTCGCCCACCAGCTTCAGGGTTTGGTTTCTCCTCAGGAGGAGGCCCAATCTGCGCGCGCCCTCCTGATTGCGCAACGGCTTCGAGATACCTTTTGAAGACCTTTTCACGCGACTCCGCCTGTTGAATCCATGCGTCGGCTTTTTTGATGCGCGCAACGATGTATTGATCATGGAATTTTGAATAGCGGTTTAAAGCATCGATGAGCTCTTTGATCGAATCCTGATTGGCGGGTGGCTGATGGGCAATGTTGCGGCCATTGAGAGCGTCCCAAAATATTCCCATGGAGACCTGCCGCTTCCGTTTGAGCGTTTCATAGTTGTGAACGGCATTTTTCCGGCGTGTTGCCTTGCTCTGCAACTCCCTTTTGAGATCATAGTATTCATCGGCCCGTTTTCGCACCATTTTGTAGAGCATGGGCCGGGTCTTGCTGAGATCCAGTTCATCCATTTCGAAGATGAGGCCGGTGAGGTAATTGCGAATTCTGTCCCAACGTTGCGGTTGAATGTTCTGATAAATCGACGACAGCTCAGGCTCGGGCTCGCTCGACCATTCAACTCCTAGTGCCAACTGATAATCGTCAACAATGAAAACCCCAGGGGAAACGGCCCTGTTTTCGATGTCTTTGCGCGTGGCCCCCATGCTCCGCAATGGCGTGAAATCAAGGTACTCAAAGCGATTGGGCAAGATGCGCTCACGGTGGATCTGTGCCGGCATTTCAGGGTGGCTCACCGCAAGGGAAAGCTCATTGATGAAAGTGCTCTTGCCCGATCCTTCAAGACCGTTGAGGTAAAACACAAGAGCCGGCTCCGATCGGAGTGAGCCCGGCTTCAAAATGATCTTGCTCATGCGTTGTTTGACTTTGTCAACGATGGGGTGAAAGCTCTTCGGGTAACGTTCCCGAATGTCACTCAATCGGGAATGGATGGCTTCGAGCCGCTGCCGTTCCGCGGCGCTTGGACCTTTTGAAGCAAGCCGACCAGCACCGGGCCACAAACAGGCGCAGAGCAAGAACGCGAGTGAAAGCAGAGGCAATGAGCAGGTAAAATGCCGCATCATGTGTGGCTGCTGCGCTCCCCTTCTGGTATGGCGTGACCTCTTGTGACCTCACACGCGCCAGCGCGGAGCACCCATTTAGAGTACCACCAAATGAAAGGAAAGATTGTGTTGACTTTCACAACTGTTACAATATTTCCCAGAAGCGGTCTCAGAGGTGTAATCTTTTTCTTGTCAAGGCGGACCCCAATTTGTCGCTGCCCTCTTTCATCACCTACAAAGAAGAAGCCGTTGTGCTCCGCACCATCCACGCCAAAGGCTGGATCAGCTGCCGGCAGGTGAGTGTGGTGGAAGCAACCGCAGCGGGAGAGGCTGCACTGGCCGCCCTCCCCCCCTTTCCCCCCACTCGCGTGGCCCTTGAAGAAGAAAGGCAGCGGCTGCGCCGCCCCTCACCCCTTGTGGTGATCCGCACTTTGAAGGAGCTTGCCGCTCGATCGGGGTTCCACCTTTTCTGTTCCTTGAGCTACGAAGCGGCTCACATCTTCGATGATTTGGAACTGCCTGAAGACCCTTTTTGTGAGTTCCTCCTGGCAGAAGTGGAAACTGTTCCCACCGCTGAGTGCATGAGTGAGGTGCAGCGGCTCTGCTCTACGAGCGTCTGTGACGATTTTGTGCTTCTTTCCAACACCAGCCCTCAGTTTCAGCAGTTTTTTTCGCAGGGTAGGGAGCATCTGCGCCTGGGAGATGTGTTTGAGATCGTGCTCTCTCGTCAGTTTGTTTTTTCCAGCGAAACAGGAAGTGACGCGGAACATTACCGACACATTGCCCGTGGTGTGGCTGGAATGGTGGCACCTTATCGCTTCGCAATGGATTTTCCGCAGACTCGGCTTGTGGGAGCTTCGCCCGAACTTCTCGTTCATGTGGAAAAAGGGTGGGTGACCAACAGGCCCATCAGTGGCAGCATGCGCCGCGAGTCTTCAGAGCCTCAGCTCACACCCGCTGAAGAAAAAACCCTCAGTGAGCTTTACAACTCGGAGAAGGAAAAAAATGAGCTCGACATGCTCGTGGACCTGGCGCGCCACGATCTCCACCGCATTTGCTCCAAGGTGGAGCTGTCTCGCTACCGCGAGGCACTCATTTTGGAGTCTGTGGTGCACACCCAGTCCACAGTTCGCGGCAAGCTGCGCCCCGAATGTGATGCTCTGGATGCTGTTTTTTCCTGCCTGAATGCTGGAACCCTCGTGGGAGCACCCAAGAAGAAGGCCATGGAAATCATTGGCGCACTGGAAGGTGGGCCACGCCGCTTTTATGGCGGCAACCTGCTGCATCTCGCTCCCCATGGGGGGTTGAAGTCCACCATTCTCATCAGGACTTTTCAAATCAAAGAAAAGAAAGTGACCCTCCAAGCCGGGGCCACGGTTTTACACGACTCCTCAGAAGACTACGAATATTGGGAGTGTGGCGCAAAGGCCCGCTCCCTGCTGAAGCTGCTCGATCACGAACACCTCGCCGTGGGCAGCGGAGCCCCTCCCGCCATTGATGCCCGCACCACGCCGGGAATGAATGATTTTCCTCTCTTGAAGTCTTTTTCTGAGGTGAAGGTCGGGGCTTCTGTTCCTCGTCTTGCCGGCCAATCTCCCCGGGTGTTGCTCATTGACAACCACGACAGCTTCACCTTCAACCTCACGGCTCTGTTTGAGCATCTGGGGTGTTCCGTGTGGGTGGTGCGCAACGACGCACAACTTCCTCCGCGTGGCCAAACAGACCTTTTGGTACTGTCTCCGGGCCCCTCAGCACCAAAAGACGCCGGAAACCTCCTGTCGATCACGTCCCAATATGAAACCCACACACCCATCTTTGGCGTTTGCCTCGGCTTTCAGGCTATGGTTGAAGCCCGGGGGGGCTCTCTGGGCGTGCTGGAGCGGCCCTACCACGGAAAGACGCGCCCCATGACACTCACAAAACAGAACGCGCTGACGGAGAACCTCGCATCACCACTCTCGGTTGCCCGTTACCACTCCCTCTTTGCAACGG
>JANQPW010000766.1 GCA_028285285.1 Silvanigrellales bacterium | reverse complement strand
TGACCCCTTCTGAGCCCGTGGAAAGAAAGGGTTCAATGGTGAAAACCATTCCTTTGTGAATGCGTCGGGTGTCTTTGGGGTCATGGTAGGGGAGGATCTGTTTAGGTTCCTCATGCAGTGCGCTGCCAACACCGTGGCTACACAAGTTTTCAATGATCGTGAAGCCACTGCGGTTTGCTTCCCGCTCAATTGCGCGGCCAATCTGATTGAGTCGCGCTCCATCTTCCACCTGGGCAATGGCTTTTTTCAGAGCTTTGCGAGTTGACTGACAGAGCTTTTTCAGCACACTCGCTTCGCCTTTGTAGTAGTTCGTGGCTCCTGTGTCTGCAAAAAAGCCGTTTTTCGCCGCAGACACATCAATATTCACGAGGGTTCCAGGAACGATCTTTCGCTTGGCAGAAGGAATGCCATGGGCCGCTTCTTCCTCAATGGAAATGCAGGTTGTTCCTGGAAAGTTGTAGGTGAGCTGGGGAGCCGACTCCGCGCCATGCTTTTCAAGAAAGGCGCGGCCCACCTGATCGAGCTCGGCGGTGGTGATTCCATCTTCTATGGAACCCAGCATGTGCACCAGGCAATCGGCCACGATGCGGCCAATTTCCTGGAGCTTGATCAAGTCGGTTTCGTTGTCAACGGTCATGAATGATCTCCTTTGAGCACGTGTGACTGCATGTGGGAAACCCAGCGAGCGATTTCTTCCTCTAAATGAATTCCTTCGGAAAGCGAACGGTGGATCTTTTGAACAAAAGCGCTCCCCACAATGACACCATCTGCGCCATCGGCAATTCCTTGTGCCACATCCTCAGGAGTAGAAACACCGAATCCAAGCCACAGATCTTTCTTGCACTCTGCCCTCACTCTGGCAATAGCTTTTTGGGTGCTCTCTGAGGCGGCCTGACCTTCCCCAGTGAGACCTTTGAGCCGGGTGAGGTACACCATTCCCATTTCTTCGGGAGGCGCACCCGAAAACCCCGAACTGAGAACGACTTCTTGAGAAACAAACCAAACCCGAGGTGAGGGCAGGGGGAAGGGGCTGATTTTCTGAGAAGAAATGTCGGTGACCAAGAGGCCATCGAGTGCTGGCAGCAGCTTGCGGCGCTCGGCAGTGTAGACCAGCTGGCTGGCTGTCATGAGAGAAACAAGGACACCTTTTTCGTGAGCCAATGAAACCACGTCACGGAGCAACTGAAGCGACTCTTCAAAGCTCACGCCCGCTTGAAGGGCCGCATGGTGAGAGCCTTGGATGAGGGGGCCATCGA
>JANQPW010000763.1 GCA_028285285.1 Silvanigrellales bacterium | reverse complement strand
CTGCGTGCTATCCCAGAGCTACAGGTTTACCGCCCTGCCGACAGCCTCGAGAGCTTTGCCGCTTGGGAGAACATCTGCGGAACCCCCGATCGGCCCACCGCTCTTCTGCTCACCCGCCAAAAACTGGAAAACCTCGACACCGTCCTGCAGGAGCTTGGCCTTCCAGTGCGCGAACCGGCAGCGGTTGTTTCTGCTCTGCGCGTGGGGGCCTATTTGCTCAAAGACCACAACACGGAGGGGGAACCTGACCGAGAACGACTCACCGTGCTGGCCTCTGGGAGTGAAACAGCTGATGCTTTGCGAGCGGCTGCGCTCCTCGAAAAAGGGCAATGGGAAGACTCAAAGGGGCGGTCTCATCGTTTCTCCGCGCGTGTGGTCTCTGTTCCTGCGATCAACCAGCTCACGCAATCTCCCACTCAACTCCACAAGCTCGTTCCTTTAACGGATCGCTGCATGGCTGTGGAAGCGGGGGCAACCCAGAGCTTTGCTGGCGTTGTGGGTCGCGATGGATTCGTGTTTGGACTGGATCGCTTTGGGGAGTCTGCACCCGCAGGAGACCTCAAAAAACACTTTGGTTTCACTCCCGACGCACTGTGCGAGCGAATGGCCATGGCCGCTGGGTGCCGCAGGCGCGATCATTCCAGCTGAGGATAGGTCCCAATGTGACGAAACAGGTCACAGTGTTGCCTCGCGGCCTCAAAAACCTCTTCTCTGCGCTTTTGATCCACGACAGCATCTGTGTCCATCCAAAAATACGCCTTCCAAGGAGACTGCCGATCGGGTACCGCCTCGAGCTTTCGAATGTTGATTCCTGCCTGACCAAAGCTCTCGAGAACCTGATAAAGGCGGCCACTGAGGTGAGGAACAGAAAAAATCACCGAAGTCTTGTCGTTTTCTCGCGGGCTCAGCTTGGGCTGATCTGTGAGAACCAAAAAGCGCGTCTGGTTGTCATCTTTGTCTTGAATGTTGCGGGCCAGCACTGCCAAGCCAGCCTCTGCCGCCGCGGAAGTGTTGGCAATGGCTGCACAGTCTTGCAAACGGCTCGCATCGACACAAGCCTGCGATGTGCTGGTCGTGGCCACGAGCTCTGCATCAGGGAGATGTGCTCTGAGCCAGTTGCGGCACTGCATGAAAGCCTGAGGGTGAGACATCACTTTTTTGATGTGGCTCAGGCTCGCGGAAGTCGAGGCGAGCGAATGAACAATCGGGAGATAATACTCTCCATGAACGTATGATGGAGTGCGCACGAGGCGTTGCATCGATTCATGCACCGTTCCTTCAAAGGAGTTCTCGATGGGAACCACCCCATAGTCGCTCCGGTCTCCTTCAATGGCATCAAACACATCTTCAATGGTGCGTTCCGGCATGACCTGAGCGCATTCTCCAAAAACCTTGCGGAGCGCCAAAAACGAAAATGTAGAACCCGGGCCCAGGTAGGAAACCGTTATGGGTGACTCCAACCGCAAACACGCACTCATGATCTCTCGGTACACCGAAGAGATAGCCCAATGAGGGAAGTCGGTGCTTTGTGCCCGCGCTTTGAGGCGCTCAATCACCCTCCTTTCGCGTTCGGGCACATGATAAGCCCATCCAGATGTCTGCTTGAGCTCTCCAACCTTCTTTGCCAGAGACGCACTTTGCGCAAGGCGCTCCAAAATCTCATCATCTAGCGCGTCGATTCCATCACACAACCGATTGAGTTGGGTTTGAGTGGTCTCGTCCATGACTTCCTCCTCTGAAGGACAGTGTAACCTCCTTGACACTAAAAAATCTCTGAAACGGCATCTTTTTCCGCGCGGAGTGGCTCTTCCGCTGGGGCTTCTGTAAAACCTCTTTTACAGAACAAGCCCCCTGAATCACAGCCTTCTCCTCAGCGCAGTTAACAGATTGTGGCGTTGACCTTGCTGGCTTTACTTTTCTTTTACAGACAACACTTTGCATTTCACCGACAATTCCAAAGAATGGAGCGGGTCTCAAAAGGAAGGGAAATTTCATGAACTCAGTGTCTGCGACGTCCGAAGTCTCCGCGGGTTTGCTTTCTCCAGAAGCGGGTAAGTTCGCCCCTGCTCGAGCAGAAACCAAAACCCCAGCCCACAACCGACTCAATCACACTTATCTGTGGTGGTTTGTGGCCGTTCATGTGCTGACTCTGGCGGCGATACCCTTTTTCTCTTGGCAGAACTTGCTTCTGTGCCTGGCTCTAAATGTGGTTTCGAGCTGCTTTGGTATCACGCTTGGCTTTCATCGGCTTTTCTCGCACAAAAGCTTCAAAACCTCCCGCCCCGTTCAGTGGTTTCTAGCCTTCTGCGGCTGCCTTGCCTTTCAGGGGGGAATCGTGGGTTGGGTAGCCCGGCACCGCATGCACCACGCCCACACCGACACAGAAGATGATCCGCACAACGCCCGCCGGGGCTTTTTGTTCAGTCATGTGACCTGGCT
>JANQPW010000750.1 GCA_028285285.1 Silvanigrellales bacterium | reverse complement strand
AGACCCGCGCATTTGCCCACAAGCGCACCTCATTCCGCACATCAACTATGAAGAGATGATGGAACTCTCCAGTCAGGGAAGCAAGGTTCTACACATGCGCAGCGTGCAACTTGCCGCCAAATGGGGAGTGAGACTTGTGGTGCGCAACACGTTTAAAGATGAAGGAGGCACTGTGATGCTGGCACCGGGAGAGAGCCATCTGGAAGGAGAAACGGTCACCGGAGTTGCGGCCGTGAAAGACGAAGCCTGGGTCACAGTGGGGCCCTTCCCCTCAGAGCTGCGCTCCCTAGCTGGGCTCTTCACCCACCTGGCCGAGCATGGCGTGAACGTGGATATCATTAGCCAGCAGGTGGTCGACAGCGAGCTCACCATCCATTTCTCCATTTCTGGAGCTGATGTTCTGAAAACACGTCGGAGCCTCGAGTTGTGGAAAGGAGATCGCGACATTCCCTTGCGTTTCCGAGAAGATGTGGCCAAAATCTCGGTGGTGGGTGTGGGAATGAAGACCCACCCGGGGGTTGCAGCACGCATTTTCTCGACCCTTTCCGACGCCACCATTGAGGTCTTGCTGGTCACCACATCAGAGATCAAGGTGGCTTGCCTGATCGATCGCAGCCGCATCGACGAGGCTGTCAAGGCGCTCCACAAGACCTTCTTTGAGCAAGATGCTCCGCACTCGTCAAACCCCTGATAGGAAAAAGTCACCTGCAGGCGCAGGGGGTTTGTGCCGACCACCCCACCGAACGGATTTGCCCATTTTTTGTTTGGGCGAGCTGATCCTGTGGGAGGTGTTGCATCGCCACGAGCGTGAGTGTTCGCATTTCTGGATTTCATTTGGTTTGGGTGCGGCCCAGGGTTCAACCCGCACGTGGTAACATCTTGTTTTCTCCTGCGGCCGGGCTGGCGTGCCGCACCTACCAGAGCTTTTTTGATGAATGGGCCGACCAAGCCCAGGTGAACATTTTTTCCTACGACGTCCGGGGAACCGGAGAGTCTCGCCTTCCCGTTGCGCCCACCTATGCCCAAGGGAAGCAAGGTGTGGGAGTCTTGCTTGCCGAAGATCTCCGCAGTCTCTACTGGAGCCTGCGTGACTATGTTCAGGAAGAGAGCACGGAAGACGCGGCTCTGCCTTGGGTGCTTTGTGGGCACAGCCTCGGTGCTTGGCTGTCCATCCATGCCGCTGTTTATGCCCACGTGCGCAAACTCATCTTGATCGATCCCCCCATTTTTTCAGTGCCCGAGGCCGCCCGCTGGGCCATAGCCTGCGGCGTGGGTCACAGGGAGTGGCACCCCCTTTCCGTGATGACGCGCCGCCGCAAGCGGATCTTTCGCACAGCCGAGCAAGCTGCGTGGGTTTTCTCAAAGTTTGAGTTTTTTCGAGGTTGGCCCAAAGAACGTCTCATGGA
>JANQPW010000697.1 GCA_028285285.1 Silvanigrellales bacterium | reverse complement strand
CATCTTGCTTGGATGCCCGTGAGATTCTCAACACCAAACTGGCAGAAGCAGACACGCCAAAAGATGTTTTGAATAGCCTGCAGTCTTTTTTCTCTGATAATCCCGACTTTCAGCTCGTGAAGCTGGACTTTGCGGGAGGCATTCCTTCCGAAAAGAAGCCAAAATGGGCGGCACTACCGGAAAATCAGACCGGTTTTGATTTGGGGGCAACCGCAGACAAGTTCAACGCCTGGAACAAGCTCGAAGGGGACTTCGTGACCCTCGTTGGCTTCAACCGGGATGTCGCCGTGGCCGACGGGTCTGTTGCCCGCCGCATGTGGCTGCCCTTTCGCATGAAAGCGCAAGACCCCGCAGCAAGCAACCCCTTCGTGATATCACTCGAAAGCAATTTTCGTGAAAATGACCGATCGCCTCTGTTTAAAGCCGAGTCAGACTGGGAACAGGGGCCGGATAAGACTCTGTTTCCACCCATTGCTGTTGCAAACGGGAAAATTTTTCCAAATGTGCGAGCCTTTACAGAGCTCCAGATCGTGAGCCCAGAAGCGCTTTGTTTTGTTTTTGGGTGGACATCAAACCCGACGGCGCCCGTTTTGAGAAGGCATGAAGCACAGTGCCTGAGTGCTGCTCCCATTTATGCCCTCTACCGTTAACAGAAACACCCTCAAACCTTTCATGTTTTTTGATTTGCTGTTTTTCGGGGTTTTTCCGTGGGGGGGAGTGGGGAAGCTGCCAGTGAGAGCTAGGCAGCTTTCTTTTCTTCTGTGAAATCATCGTCCTCCGTTGTGACCACTCCCGACAGAATGAGATCGGTCACACCTTTCACTTCGCCCTCTCCAATGGTCACATCGAGTTCCACTGAATCAGACGTGAAAAGCTCATCAAGAACTCTTTCAAATTCATCCCTCCGCATTTCAACGCCGTCAAGACGCTCGTCTCCCTTATAAAGTAACACTTTCACCAACTCATCCATGTTTGCTGTTCCTCCAAATGGTCTTAGACCCACAAGAAGCTTCGCCAAATTTTCAGTTTCCTTAATCAAACAGCTCTTTTCCTATTATTTGTGGATACTTAGTTTGTGACTTTTTTGTCAGATCTGGGCCCTGTTTCCAAAATTTCATTCGCTAAGGCTTGTCAAGGCCTGCCCAAGTGGTCAATTCACCGGCACCTCATGCAGGCTCCGTGCCCATTCGCACTGCAATCCGATCTAGGGTGGGACTATGGTTTTTTCTAAGGCTGACAAGGAGTGCAAACATGATGCGAATATACGTCGGAAACCTCCCCTACACCGCGGCCTTTGACGATCTTCATGACGCCTTTTCCGAATTTGGACCCGTTGACAACCTTCACATCGTTACCGATCGCCAAACTGGAAGATCAAAGGGCTTTGCCTTTCTGGAGATGGACGAAGAAGACGCTGCCGCAGCCATCGAGGCACTCAATGGCGCGGAGTACGAAGGAAAAAAACTTGAGGTGAACAGAGCTCCCGTTCGACGGGAAAGATCGCGCACTGTGACTTATCATAGAGACTCTTTCGCACAAGACCACCGCTCTGGCCGGGGCGAGTCAGAAAAATACTAAAACTGCTGCTCTCACTTTCATCTGCAAACAGGCGTCATCTGTTCTCCTTCCGAACAGATGACGCCCTCCATGTTTCTTGAGGAGGTGAAATGAACGACACCAGTTTTTACAGAACCACATTCGGATCAAGACCCACGCTTTCAAAGAGCTGCACGATCTTTTTATGCGACTCTGTGACGTTTTTCGCTGGCCGAAATTCGATTTGGTTCCGTGCATTGAACGTGCACACTTCATCCGAACAACCTAAATTCTTAAAAATCTCAGCAGTCACAGACCTTGCAATTTCTCTAGCTCGAGCAAGGTTCTTCCGTCTGCGCTCTGCGCTTTGCCGCCGGTCTCCATTTTCCACTGCGAGCGGATCCACAAAGGCAATAAGGAGCTCACCAATCGCATTCAAGCGCAGCACAAAATCTCCCGTCTCAACCCGACCCTCATCGCGTGGCTCCAACTTTGCCTCAATCGCACGTTTGAGGCGATTGGTGTCAGCACTGTACTCCATAAAGAACCGACCTTGAGCTTGCCAAACAAAGTGCGGAGAAATGGGAATCTTGAGAAGAAGATCCCCCTCAACAAGGCTTGTGTTAAAAGCATACCTGTAGATCCCCTTCTCAAGGAGCAAGCCTCTTCTTTTGATCTCTGGAATCCCGAAATCATCAGCCATCTTCAAAACGGTTCGGCGCAGATCGTCAGAAACCTGCTGGTTTCGATGATCATCAAGCCGCAAGCGAGAAGTAAAGCTGATGTTTTGGAGAAACGAAGTGAGGAGCCCCTTGCACGCGGAAATCTGGTCTTCGGAGGTGAGGCTTCGGAGCTCACGTTGAAGACTGAACGAAATGCGATAGGCGGGAGTCAATTGGTTGTCTTGAATCAGATAAAGCCAATACTCAAACCTCTCTGGCGTTGTTGCCAGCTCCGTGTAAGGATCCTTCTTCTTGGACGAGCTCGCTGATTGAGCGAGCTCAACAGAACTTTTGTTGTGGCATGAAAAAAAGAAGCCAAGGGAAACAAGCAGAAAAATATTCACAATGACGCGGTTCGGTTGCATTCCCCGATGTTACCACGGCTGCTGTCTGCGCACCACTGTTGGAGCTCAAGCTGAGTGAGCACCAAAAACTGGGCCGCCCGCCTGCTCGTACTGCGGACGGCCGCTCTTCATTAGCGCTTGGGGCTGTAGAAGTCGGGAAGAACAGCACGTGTGGTTTCCTGGAACGACCGCCACTGAGGAGGAATCGCCAAGCTCAAGCCCATTTCGCGCCCGAGCATGATCAGAGCCATTTCAACATCGGGAATCAGCACCGAGTCCGTGGCTGTGCTGCTTGTGAACTGCGAGAGAGCCTCTCGAGCTCTGCCAAAGTCGTCGGCACGCGCAATTTTCGAAACACCATGAGCGATTGGGCTTAAGTTCAGGGGAATGGTCCAAACGATCGATCCAGGAGCAATCAAAACACTTGCGCCGAGCAAGAGTGTCGCCCCACCTGCCATGATTGCACCGGTGATGATTCGTCCGAGAGCTTCTTCATCTCCCGTGCGTCCATTTGAAGGCAAATTGTCGATCTGATGAATGGTGAAGCGGAAGGGTTGCCCGTCCAAACTAAAGGGATTAACACACTCTCTGCTCCGCTTGTCGCACATCTGAAACTCAGAATCGCCGTTGTCATTGGCTGTTTCGGAAGCAACAATGCTCAAAGTGAAGTCGCGTTGATCTTCAATGCTGCCGCGAACCTGCTTGGCATCAACAGCCGAGTTGTTTTGAGCAGGTCCATTTTGGCAGCCCACGATGCCTATGGCCAGGCCAGTTAGGGCGAAAAGCACAATGTTCTTACGATCGATCAACTTTTTCATTCTTTTTTCCTCTTCGAGTGAATTTGCGGTACACCCCTGAAGCTCAGCATTTTTCGTACCAGCGAAGAGAGAAAAAGAGGTTAACATGGTGTTTACGGTGAGATAGACTCCCTTGTTGCTCTCCCACCAGGAAATGAGCATTCTGGTCTGTGCTTAGTACCTGCGCACTTCCGGCAACTTTTCCGACATCTAAAAGATGCCTCAAACGGCGCGGCGACTCCGCACGTGACCACCAATAACGAGGGCAGCTCCAACGAGAGTGAGCTCTTTCAACAGGTACTGGCCCTGGGTCGTCGGGACCATTGTTTGAAGGTCAAAACAAACCTCCATCTTGAAAAAAAGTGCGAAAAGCGTTCCTGGAAGCCGAGTGAGCAGAAGAAACACAGCAACCCGATGGAGCGAAGGAATCACGAGCGAAACTCCGATGGCCACTTCCCAAGCTCCAAGAAAAGGAACTGTTATTTCCGGCTCGAAAAAATAAACAGTCTTGGCCACAATGGAACTTGCTGAAGGGAAGCCAAACAACTTTAAGGTTCCAAACCAGGCAAACACTATGGCCAACGCCATACACTCCACCGTAGGGCCCCACTTAGACATTCGTTTGACGATGAGTTCGTCGATTTTGCTCAATTTTTCAAGCCAGCTCATATTCAAACTTTACCACTGGAGTTTTTGGAATCACAGAGAAAAACGAACTCGAAAAGCCTAAAAAAATACTTGTTGAAAGAGAGCTTGAAATTGTGGACAATCGCGTCCCATCAATGAACTTCTCTAAGGAAAGGAGGTCGCTTTGAAAAACGCTGTCAAATCAAGTGAACCTGCTTTCGATTCAGCTTCCTAAAAATCAGAAGTCACAGGCTGAGACTTTCGAAGCTCTGCAGGTTTCAAATATCGGAACCCATTTTCTATTTGTGGAGAACTGAGATGAATCAGTCTACAGGTCTATCGCGCATTGATTGCCGACTCATAACGGAGGGTGATGCCAGTGCCTACATCCGTTTCAAACACCGCGACATGTCAGATGAAGGGCGAGAAAGAGAAACCTCCCGTCTTCTTGAAAACTTTAATAAATTTGTGAGCGAGGCCGAACAGCTTTTCATTTGCCAAGAACACAATGAAATTGTCGGGTCTGCCTCTTTGCATCAGTTTCAGCCAGGATCTTTTGGAATCGCAAACCTGACCATAAGAGAAGATGGCGGGTATGAGAGCACATTCGCAAGCATCATCTCCAAGCTCGTGAACGAAGCCAAAATGAGAAATGGAAGACGGCTTGAATACAGGCTTGTCGAAACTGCAACAGCCCATCATGGAG
>JANQPW010000352.1 GCA_028285285.1 Silvanigrellales bacterium | reverse complement strand
TGGGGTTCCACCTGGAATTCTCGGTCGCGCACGCGGTAGGTGATGTGCTGGCCGGTGTAGTTTTCCTGAAGATTTTTCCAGGTCGCGAGCAGTGCTTTTGTTTCTTCGTGTGCCCGCTCCTTTGCGAGTGCCGTTCGGGCGGCTTCGGCAGCCCCGTTTTCTGCGTCACTGAGGTGGTCGTGTAGGGTTTCCAAAGCCTCTATCTCGCGAGCGCGCTGCACCAAAACTCCTGTGTGGTCATGGTGGCTCCGTACCGTGTTGGCAATTTCAGAAAGGTAGTTGGTGCGGTTTTGTGGAATGATGGGAGCCACTTGAGAAGAAGCTTGGGAGCATTGCAAGTCAAGGGTGTCGAGCCATGCCATTTCAGGACAACATTCCGTCAAGCGTTTAGTGAGGAAGCGGTAGAGGGCATTCACCCCGTCGTCGTTGAACTTTGAAGCCACGGTGCCAAACAAGGGGTAGAGCTCATCGGCTTGCATTTCTCCCTTAAAACGTGTGCGGCGGAGTTGGTTTTTCACCTCGCGAAAAGCGTCGGCAGAGCCTCGTCTGTCGAACTTGTTGATGGCGATAGCATCGGCAAAGTCGAGCATGTCGATTTTTTCGAGCTGAGTGGAGGCTCCATATTCACTGGTCATCACGTACAACGAAACATTGCACAGGCTTGTGATTTCAGCGTTTCCTTGGCCGATCCCGCTGGTTTCCACAATCACCAAATCAAAACCAGAGCTGCGTGCGAGAGCCAGCGCTTCCTGGAGAACATCGGAGAGTTCATTGCGGCTGCCTCGGGTGGCAAAGCTGCGCATAAAGATGCCTTGATGCGAGAGCGCATTCATGCGGATGCGATCTCCGAGCAGAGCACCGCCAGTTTTGCGCTTTGAAGGGTCTACGCTAAAAACACAGATTCTTCTTTGAGGGTGTTCCAATGCAAAGCGCCGCAGCAGTTCATCGGTGAGGCTGGACTTTCCTGCGCCGCCTGTGCCGGTCACACCCAACACAACAGGGCCTTTTTTCACGGTATGTCCGAGCCCATCACTATCAATGCATTGGTCGCAAGCGCCCCGCTTCAATTGCTCTCGCACCGCCGCAGGGAGGTTCTCCGGTGTGTTTTCAAGAACGGTCAGAGCTCTTGCAAAACGCAGACCGTGCTCCACGTGGGAGCCCACTTTGAGTTCATCTTGCCCCCACTCTTTTGGCCAGTGGTTGAGATTGATGTCGGCCTTCTGGAGCATGTCTTGGATGATTCCCTCCAGACCCAAGCGCAACCCGTCGTCGGGGGAGTAAATCCGAGTGATTCCCTTGGCATGAAGGGTCTCTATTTCCTTGGGAATGATGACTCCCCCACCGCCGCCGAAGATTTTGACGTCAGCTCGACCCAACCGGTCCAATTCTTCTCGCACGTAAGAGAAAAATTCGAGATGCCCGCCCTGGTAGCTGCTGATGGCCACGGCCTGGGCGTCTTCGTGAATGACAGCGGAAACGATCTCTTGCACGCTCCTATTGTGTCCAAGGTGGATGACTTCGGCCCCTCCTTGTTGCAAGAGCCGGCGCATGATGTTGATGCTGGCATCATGCCCATCAAAAAGTGCAGTTGCTGTGACAAAGCGAACTTTGTTTTGCAATGAAGCGGTGGATTGAGACATTTTCGGACTCCCTAAGGGTGTGTCTTGTCTGGAGTGTGGTCTGCGCGTTTGAGGCATGTTCATATCGCGGCTGCTCGACCATCTCAAGGAAGAAGAGAGCTGTCCGCATGGCTGATGGCCCCGATTCACGCTAGAATGGTGCCAACTGGACTTTGAAGAAGAGGTTGCCATGGACCGAACTGTGATGCGCTCAGAAAGCGATGCCACGTGGCCAACAACAGATGTTTTTGGCGAGGGAGACCTTCCAGCTGATGGTGATTGGCAAAGAGTTGTGCCAACCGGAGGGCAAGGTGCTTCAACCCTTGGCTTGCAGCGGGCCCAACAGGCAGGGCTTAAGGTCTCTCCCTGGTTTTGTCTCACCGTTGAAAAAGTTGAGGAGCTCTTCTCGTTGGCAGATGTGAGCGGGGGGCGGCGTGGCTTTTTCAATCTCAGCGAAAAGGAATGTGTGGCCAAAGGGGAGCAGCTGCAGCAAAAGCAGCTTTTGCCCGCGGTCAAGCGGCAGTTGCAGTCTTATCTGGAGAGTTGGGATGGGCCGGGCGAAGCCTCGCTGTGGGTTCGTCCCAGTTTTCGGGCAAGCCCTCAGGTGGAAGCTCTGTTGGAGCCAATGATTGCTCCTTTTGTGGTTCCCAAAGGAAATGTTGACGAGCTTTGGGGTGCTCTGCGGCAGATCGTTGCAGCCCTTTTTTCATCTGTCACGCAGCAAACCCTTCGCGCAGCTCCCGAGGTCGGATTCCCACCTCAGAAGATTGGCTTGGCTCTGTTGGTTCAACAAATAGAAACTCCTCGCTCGTCGGGAGTGTTTGTGACGCGAGACCCCAAAAGTTCCGATTTTTTTCGAAAGCGGCGAAGCTTATCGTGTTTTGGTTCCCGCGACCGTTTGCAACATCCCCATTTCAGCCCCCTGATCACAGAGTTTGATGTGTCTCAGGGAACCCGTCTTCAAGAGTGCAGCGATCCCACAGAGCGGCTTTCTCTCAGCCCCGAAGAGGCCATTGAGTTGGGCCTTGCGGCTGAGCAGCTTGAAAAAAAGAGCGTCTTTGCCCAGCGTCTTCAATGGAGCATTTCTCTGGCGGGAGATGAGCTGCAAGTTGTGGACTGCCGCGACATTTTGGAGCTTCCCACTCTGGCTGTGCAAGACGAACTGCTGCTCTTCAACCGGTCAGAGAAGCTCGTTCTCTTGGAAAGTCTGAAAGACATCGAAAAGCCACTCAAGCCCTTTGTTTTGGATCATCTTTGCCACGTGACGGAAGCGGCGCTTCACGCTGAGATGCGTTCGCTTTGGGGAAGAGCTGCTGAAAGATCTCTGGGGCTGAGCCGACTGCTGGCCGGAGTTCAAGGCAGGGCTTTTATGAACACGTCGGCCTGGCAGGGGTGGTGTCGATCATTGGCCGCAGTTGGTTGGCGGCGTGGTGTGATGGCTCTGAGGCGTTTTTGCGATCAACTTTCCTTGATGTGGCGCGTTGGGAGAATTGAGCGCGAGTTGCAAAGCCGACTCAGAGCACGAACAAACACCACGAGAATGGGAGAAACAGTTGAGTCGGTATTGGAAAAGCACACCCAGTTGTTGCAATGGTGGGTCAACTGCGAACCTCTGATGCGTCGGTGCGACGAAGTGATCGATCTCAGTTTTGGGTGGCTCGAGTCACTCGCAAACCGGGTGGGCCTGGAGCAGGGCGTTCAAACCATTGTCAAACAGTCTGCCAAGGTTGGGAAACAGGGCTTGCCCTCATTGATCCCCCTTTTGGCTGTGATGGACCTTGCTCAGAAGCTTCAGAGTGGGGAGGTCCCGGGCTCGGGTGCTTTGAAGGGGGTGGGGTCTCGCAAGGCTTGGGCAAAAATCTGTGACGAAGATCAAGAAGATCTGCAAAAGTTGCGGGAGTCTCTTGTGAGAATTGCCGACGACTATGGTTATTGGAGCCTCCACCCAGAGTTGATTGAGGTTGCCGGTTGGCAGGAAGATCCCTCCCAAATTGTGGCCTTGCTCCAGGATCAGTTGAACCGGTTGGAAGGACCCACTTGGTCAAGCCCTCGTTCAAGCGACGAGGCTTTGGAGTCGACGGAGTCTGTTTTGCAGAGACTGTCTCGGGTTCAGCGATGGGGGATCGTCTTGGTCTCTCGCGTGGCGGCCTGGGCGCTTCGCCAGTCAGATCGACTGCGCGTTTCTCGTCAGCGAGCCCATTCGCTGATGCGTGTTGAACTGGCAGCTGTGGGGCAGCGCCTCAAACACCTCGGCGTGTTGCATTCCGCAGATGATCTGCACTTTCTGCAATTGCAAGAGTTGCGGGACCTGGTCACTTCGCGGTGGAATGGCGGCGGGCTGCAAGAGCTTCTGCGAATGCGGCGACAGGGCTATCAAGATCTGTGTGATCGAAGAGAGTCTCTTGGGCCAACTTATCTGTTGCGTGGTCCTTTGTGTTTGCTGGGGCAAAGGCGAGACTTGCTCGAGTTCTGGCGCGATGCCGCGGAAGAAGCCTCAGAGTTGAAGGAACCCAGCAGCAGCCTGAATGGAAATGCCGAGGTTCCGGGTGTGGTGGAAGGAACGGCTTGGCCCATTCGCAATGTGAGCGATTTGCGACACTGCAATGGAAAGCTGGTTGTGCTTGAGGAGCCGGTGGATCACTGGCTGCCCCACCTCGTGAAGGCTGAAGCACTCTTGGTGGCATCGAAGTCTCGACACAGTCATGTTGTGGCCGCGGCCCGAGAGTTGTGTTTGCCAACCGTGACCGGGTTCGGTTCAGAGCTTCTGCAAATCAAAAGGGGGGAAGAGCTGCGCTTAGATGCCACCACGGGTCACCTGTTGCGAAAGGAGCACGTGAATGGGAGTGGAGCGAAGCGAGCTGGCGTGGAGAGTGAGGAGACGAAAAATTTCTCTCAAACACCTGAAAAAGTCCTCCCAGGCGACGATCCTTTGAGCCTCAGCGAGCCAGAAGTTGGTGCGGTTGAGTCTGCAAAAGAGCCCGCGACGAAAGGAAAGGGTGTATGTGGCCCATCAGCTTGAATGATTTAGCAGAGGCAGTGGGTGTCCATCCGCTGCCTCTTCCGCTGGGGGAACGTCTGGTTCAGGGCCTTTCCACCGACAGTCGGTCGGTGGGGGCGCACATGCTTTTTGTTCCTCTCAGGGGTGAGAAGTTTGATGGCCATGACTTTGTTGAAGGTGTGTTGGCGCAACCTGCTCGTGTAGCCCTGGTGCATTCCCACTGGCAGCACACCTCGGGGTGGCAGGCAGCTCCAGACTCTGTGCTCTTGAGGGTGGATGACGTTCTTGCGGCCTTTCGGCGTTTGGCGAAGCAATTTCGCGCTCGACTAGAAAAAACTCCTTGTGTGGCTATTGGGGGAAGCAATGGAAAAACCACCACCAAAGAAATGTTGCTGAGCCTCTCCAAAGGAGAGGGCCGAGAGTTGGTGGTCACGCAGAAAAGTGAAAATGGTTACATTGGCATACCCAAGACCCTTTGTGGTCCAGGAAGCCGAGAAGATCTTCAGGCCTTCATTGTTGAGGTGGGAATTGACGAAGTGGGTGCCATGGAATCTCATTTGGAATTGGTCCAACCATCGGTGCGTCTGCTCACGAGCATTGCTGAAGAGCACTTGGAGGGGCTGATTGATCTCGAAACCGTTGCCAGGGAAGAGTTGCGACTCATGGAGGGGGATGGTGTGCGCGTTTGGCAGGGCGAAGACTCTCTGATTTCCGACGCTGCACGGGAAGGTGTGCAACCTGGAGATTGGTTCGTTGCCTCTCAGGCCACGTGGTCAAAGCTCGAAGACGCTGACCGGCTGGATTCTGCCCATCGCGTGTTGTTTCGAGTTCGAGACCCCCTTTCTATCTGTCCTCTTTTTGACGGAGAGGTGTTTCTTTCGGGCGAATGCGATCCTTCTTTTCAATTCTCTGTTCAAATGCCACAGCCGGGAGATCACAACGTTGCCAACTTTGCCCTTGCCTTTGCTGGCTCTTGTGAGCTGGAGCGTCAAATCCTTTCCAAAGACGTGTCTGCGCTGACCCCTTCGTTTTTCACAATCATCAAAGACAGGTTTTCAAGCTACCGAGTGCCTGAAAATCGCTCCAATCTCGTCACCTTTTCCAATGGCTCGCTCCTTCTGAGTGATTGTTACAATGCCAACCCGGCGAGCGTTATTGCTGTCTTGGATTGGCTTTCGAGCGCCGCTCTTGAAGGCAAAAACAAGTGGATTTTCTTGGGAGATATGCTTGATTTGGGGGACGACTCGAAAAGCAAGCATTTGGATCTGATCAATCACCTTTCGTCAAGTGCTTCTGGAGACCGATCCCACCGCCAATCCGCTGAAGAATGGGTGCCAGAATTCCGATTGTACCTCTTCGGGAATGCTCAGTATGATGTATACTTAGAGTTGATGAGGAATGGAGCCAAAGGGTTTCTTGTGGAACATTTGTTTCCTGAGCGTGACCCCACGGTTTGGCTGAAGGGGCTTTCTGCTCCTACAGGTCAAACTGTTGCTGTCTTAAAGGGGAGCAGAGGGATGCAGATGGAGCGCCTGCTCGACGGGCTCAGTCGGCTCCTTTCGAGTTGAGGCTGTTTCTTTGGAGTGCAGGGGGTCAAATGAGACCGGAGACGTTGCAGGGGGAATTCGTGAAGCTGCTTGAGGTAGCCGCATGCCGGGCCGCTGTTAAAGAAGAGCAGCCCGTTTCTCTCTCCGACAGTGAGATGTTTCAGCTATGGAATCTCTTGGGAGAAGAATTGGGCATAGATCTTTCCCTGGCGAGTGAAGACGAGCGTCATTTGCTCTTCGAGGCGTGCCAAAATGGGCGTCACCTTGAGCCCAAGTGTTTTGGGTCACTTTTGTGGCTTGTCTACTATGGTGATGGACTCGTTCAATAATCTAGGGATGACCTTTTTTGTCTGAGAGTTCCCAAGATCCAGAGAAAGGGCGACACAGGCCAGCGGATGTCACGTCCCTTCCCCCTCCCTTTGCCTCGCACGTTCATAGCGCTCAAAAGAGGGCTTTGAACTCTCGCACACTCTCTTTGGTCGCCTTTGCTTTCTCATTCTTTTTCCTGGCATTTGGTGCCGTTTTGTCCTTCATGACGGGTGCTCCGCAACTGTTTCTTTTCTTTTTTGTGGTGGCAGCTCTTGGGGGGCTCTCGGTGCATTTGTTTGGAAAACACTGGCAATCGCACCGCTTCCAGCGTTCGTTAAAAAAGACCTACGAGCCTTTTTTGACCTTTCTGAGTCAGGGCTCTCAGGGGGCTTTGGCCCAGTCTTTAAAAAACTGTTTGAGCCTGGCTCCGCGGGCGGCTCGGCAAAATGCGTACCTTGTTGAATTGGTTGGTGAAGGCTTTGATTTTGTGCTGCGTTCGGTGATCATGCTCCGCTCATTCCGAAGCCCATCTGTTCCTTCTGCTGCCGATCTGGAAGAAAATGTGGCTGCAGCGGAAGCTCTCTTCATTCACTTGAATGAGGGTTTGGTCACTGAGGCTGAAGAAGTGGCGAAATTGTTGCCAAAGCTGAGGCATAAACTGGGTCATGCAGAGAGTCAGGCTCGCTTTTTGGAAGCGTCGCTTCACACTGAGGCCAGCCTGCTTGAGGATGCGCGGGCCGTCGAGTCGCTGTTGCTGAGCGTTTTAGGCCAGCGAGCTTCTGTGGTTCAGAAAAAAATTGAAGATTATTTGGAAAGGAGGAAGACGCGACGGTCTTCCATTTTCGCAAATTACTCTCAGCTTTTTCAGGAAGAAGGACACCCGCGGAACCACGATTGAGGTGCCGAGTTGTGGGTAAGTGTTTCCGCAGCGCAGCCAAAGCCGCAACACTTTAGGCACAACCATCTTGCGAGGAACTTGAGTTGGCCAGAGAAGAGTTCATAGTGGTGAGTGGTGCACTCCAGGAAGTGGCACTCCTTCAACTCTGTGAAAGAGGGGCACAACATGGCAGTAAAGAACGTTGCATCGGGTTCACAGGGTGTGGTTCCACGCACTGGTGGTGCTGCAAACGACAGATCCGCCGAGCTGAAAGACGTTTCTGAGGCACAAAGCGCGCAACGCAGCCAAAACGCCCAGGCTGGCTATTCCAAAGCTTCCGCAGCTCGGAACACGGCCGCTGAAGTGAACATTTCACCAAAGGCGCGGGAAATGGCATTGGCCAATCGTGTGGTCAAAGAAACGCCTGATGTTCGTGAAGAAAAAATCGCTCAGCTGCGCAAAATGGTGCAGGACGGCGAATACAAAGTCGATGCGGGGCGGATTGCCGATGGCATGCTTCGTGAAGCTATGAAAGACGAAATCTCTCGCCGCCCTGAAGTGGCACTCGAAGACTGAGAGCTATGGAAAAATTAAGGACGACCCTGCGAGATCTCTTTGAAACCCAAGCCGCACAGGTGCTGTTGGTCGACGAGCTGATTGCCTGCTTTCAGCGAGAAGAAGAGAGCGCCGCTGGCTTTTCTCAGTCTGTTCTCAACGAAGTCATTGGCTTGAAAGATCAGTTGGTCCACAGATTCGCTTCGTTAGAAGAGAAAAGGGTGGCTGGGGTAAATCAACTCGCCTTTTTGATTGGGTTTGACTTGAGGGGGAGTTCTCCTTCACTTTCGGTGATGGTGGCGGCTCTTCGTGCTTATTCAGAAAACCTTCGTGGGCTTCTGGCGGCAGATGAGTTGGCGGCTGTGCAAAAGGCTATTTCCGTTTATTGTGACTCGTCGCTCCAACAACTGCCCGACTACGAGCGTCTTGCTGAGCGTGTGAGGCGAAACCGTTTGATTGTGCGTCGTGTGCTGGCAAGTGTGAATCGTTCCATGCGCTTCTTTGAGCACGTGTTTCAAGTGAGTGATGTGTCTTATGACGAGGGCGGGAAAAGCCGCTCCCGGTTAGGGGGCTCCCCTCAGGCCACGCAAGTCAGCATCAGAGCGTGAGGCAAAATGTCAGGGTCTTCCCTCAATAAGATCATGGGAATGGGCAGTGAGGCCCTGTTCAACGCCCGCGTGGGTGTTGACGTGACCGGTCACAACATCTCAAATGCCCACACAGAGGGTTACAGTCGTCAACTCGTGCGCACCAAAGCAAGAGAGCCGGCAACTTATGGACGATTTGTGATGGGGGCCGGTGCTGAACTCGACGACGTGAAACGGGCTCATGATGAGTACACCGAGCGCCAGTTGCGCCAGGAGCTCCAGAAGAATGGACATTTCTCAACTTTGAGTAACGGATTGAGAAACCTTGAAGACATCTTCAGCCCTGAGCTCACTTCAACCATTCGCGAACGTGCTGACTCTTTTATCAATTCCATTCGGGAGCTTTCCAACTACCCTGAAGAGTTGCCTGTTCGGGTGGCCATGGTTGACAACGCTGCCCAGCTGACTGAGTCGTTCAACACGGCGCATGCAAACGTAGCCGAGGTGCAAGACGCTCTCACATCTGAAATTCGCCAGTACATGTCGACGACGAATGAGATGCTCAAAGAGGTGGCGCATCTCAATGTGGAGATAGCTTCCACTGAAGTGGGTGCGAAGAACCCTGCAAATGATCTGCTGGATCGTCGTGATGCTCTCATTCGAGATCTCTCAGAGTCCATGGATATTAGGGTGTACCGAGATAAAGGGAACAAGGTGGTGCTGCGGGGTCCGAACGACTCCCTTCTCGTAGAGGCTGGCCACTACGCCCAGCTCGACTTTCGTCAGGAAGAGCAGAATCCGCGAAATCTGCCCGCAATTTATGTTTCGGACCTCAAGCAGGAGTCTTGGAAGCGCATCAACGACCACTTTGAAAATGGCAAAATTGCAGGTCTTGTTGCGGCAAGGGACGTGTATGCCAATCGTGTGCGCAATCAGCTGAACGAGTTCGCCCGTGATTTTGCGGCTGGGTTCAATCGTGTGCACCGCATGGGCTTTGGAGTGGGTGACTACGCCGGCGTTAACGGTCGGGATTTTTTTGCCAATGCCGAGCATGCAGACGAGGCGGCAGAGCAGATCACGGTGAGCCTCACAGCTCTTGAGGAGCCAGAGTCGATCGGGGGCGCACTCAGCCCGGAGAGCCCTGGCGACAATGTGATTGCCAACGAAATGATTCGTTTTTTTCAGAAAAACGAATTTGGTGGTGGGAAGCTCGATTTTGGGAGTTTCTACGAAGACATCATTGGCCACATTGGAACCGATGTGAAACAGGCGCTTGACGAAAAAGAAGCAACGGACATTGTGTTGGGACAGATCAAAGAAAACAAAGAGTCCATTTCTGGAGTTTCCCTCGATGAGGAGGCCACCAACATGATGAAGTACCAGAACATCTTTAACGCGAGTTCAAAGCTCATCACAACTGCTGATGAAATGATGCAAACAGTGCTGGGGTTGAAACGCTGAAAGGATTGAGGGTTGACCCGGATTTCTGAAAACCAACGTTTCGTGTCGACGCAGGATCGCATGAGTCGTGCGCGGCAGGTGGCCGATCGCATACAGGAACAGGCCATCTCCGGAAGAAAGCTTCATCGGGTGAGTGATGATCCGGTTGCGGTGGTGCGGTCACTTCGCAACAGAACTCAGGCTTCAAGCGTTGATCAGTACCGCAAAACCATCGATTTCGCCCGCGGCTTTCTTTCCATTTCGGAAGACGCACTCCGCTCCATGAACGATTCTCTCATGCGCGCGAAAGAGCTGTCTGTGCAGCAGTCAAATGCGACCTATGATGCCGCTTCGCGTGGAGCGGTTGCGAAAGAGATTCGGCAGATCGAAGAACATATGATCGCTCTCGGGAATTCGACCTACAATGATCGTTTTGTCTTTGGGGGTTTTCAGACGTTTCGCGCGCCCATTTCCCCCAGTGGGCATTATCTCGGCGACGATGGTGTTATTTTTGTGCAGGTCGATGGCGATTCTTATAAGCCAGTGAACATTCCGGGCAGAGTGATCTTTGGGGCAGAAGGGGAGTCAGGGGAGTCTCGGGTGCCGCTGCTGCGCACCATTTCTGAGCTCGCACAGGGCCTCGAAGACAACAATCTCGATGTGGTCCACAACAAAATGACGGAGCTCGATAAGGCGAGTGAAACCATCATCAACACTCTGGCAACGATTGGTGCTCGCACCACGGCCATCGAGGATGTGTCAGCTCGCATTGATCTGAATGAGGAGAGAGTGTTGCAAGACTCTCAGCGGCTTGAAGGAATCGACACCACGAAAACCGCGCTTGACTTGAAGCGTGCGGAGTCTTCATTGGAGTACACGCTCAACTCGTCGGCAAAGATTCTCACGCCCAGTTTGCTGAACTACCTGAAGTGAAAAGCAGCAAAATTTTTAGGGGCCCTTCTAGAGAGAGAGGGAAAAACCAAGAGTTCCCCCCACACGCGTGATGCTGCTGTCAATGATCTGGTTGTCATCAAGTTCAATGGATCCTACCCAACGCGAGGCGCGAAGGGAAAACTCAAACGCCGCGGGAACGGCGAGCTGTTGGCCAACTGGAACACGGGTGTTCAAAGAAAACCCGATCTCGTCGGATTCTACGTAAGCCGTTTTAGAGTTCGGAAACTCAGCAGCTGTGATGGCCGGTGTTTCTGCTTGACTCAGGAAACAGAAAAAGAAGGCAGCTTCAACGGACAGCACTTGAGCGGCCTCATACAATTGGCTGAGCTCTGCGCCCGTACAGCCCGACTTGAGATCGCGCAGCGAGGCTCCTGCCCCTTCAACGCCAGCGTTGAAGCGTGCGCTGTGGCGCAGATCGGACTGAGACCAAGTAATGAGTGAAAGGCCCGTTTGCAGAGCATTGTCGAGGTAGCGAAAGGCCATTCCCAGACTGGCCTCCTGTGAGACCAGCGCACTTTCCTGGGCACCGACAATTGCTCCATTCCTCCTGATCTTGACGTTTTGTGCCGACTCCAAAGCTCTGTGTTTATAGGAGAGCCGTAGGCCATGAAAGAGGGTGTTGTCGGTTGCGGCAACAAGAGGATGGAGGTGCAGAGAGAGTTCTGGGCCAATGAGGAGCAGGCTTGTGTCAATGTTGGCATCGATATACAGGCCTTCAAGCTGGTGGGTTTCTCCTGCTAACCCAGCGGCAACCGTGACCAAGGGGAAGGGTCTTTCTGCCGAAGAAGGCCCAGGGCTTGGTAGGGGAAGTGGAACAGGTGCTGGCTCTGGGGCTGCCTGTTGAGCTACAGGAGGTGGTGGCTCTTG
>JANQPW010000659.1 GCA_028285285.1 Silvanigrellales bacterium | reverse complement strand
GATCTCCCCAAAAGCAAGCGGGGCTGTTGCGGATCCACAACACGAAATTCGTCGATCCATCCCTTCGCGGCGCGCATCACCGCATCCAGCTTGCCGCCATAGCTCCATGCGGAGTAGTTGGTGATGAGTGAAGACCGCCTATCGACCACAACGTCTGGGTTGGCTGCGAGTTCATCTGGATAGTGTCTCTGGAGATGATCTTCCAAGGTTCCCATTTCCACAACGGCATGAGTGCGCACCAGCTCAAGGCGGTCGGGAAGGCGCAGTTCATCGACCAAATGGGCGCCCTCACTCTGGCCCGCACCCACAACAAAGACCTTCCGGTGCCAAAGCTTCAAGGCTGCGAACGTGAGTATCCAGGGCACGCTTGCTTGATTTCCTCGACTGATCCGGTGCAACCCCAAGGCAGCACCCTCTGGAAGTGCCTCTGGTGCCAAACCCTCAAGAAAACGGTTCTCAAGCTCTGCATCGGAAAGCTCATTGAGAGCCACAACGGCGGGAGGGAGCCTATCCACGGGGAGATCCTTCACTACAGACGAGCCTTCGGGAGAGTCGAGAAATGTGGGGTCTGCGGAGCACCCACTCGAGAGTGTGAAAAGACAGAACACAAACAGTGACAAAGGCACAAACCGAAGCACGACAGAACTTCCTCATCAAGACACTTCTCGGTTTACGGGGGCCTCCGATCTCCAGAGCTCAAAGACTCGCACAAAATTCCCGCAACGCTGGAGAGGCGGCGTCCTCCGGACAGTTGTTGGGGCTGATGGGGTTTCCTTTCAAATCAAGCTCTCGCAGATTGCGCAGGCGCGACAAAGGCTCGGCTGAGCTGATGCGATTTTGACGCAAAAAGAGCAGCGCAAGGTTGCTCAATTGAGAAAGAGGTTCAATCGAAGTCAAACGGTTTCCCCAAAAAGAAACGGCCTGGAGATCACGAAGCCCGGAAAGGGGAGACAAGTCAGAAATCTGGTTCCGGCCTCCAATGAGAATGTTCAAAGACGTGAGAGAAGCCAGAGGGGACAACCCCCTCACCTGGTTGCTCGAAAAGTCAAGATTGCGCAGTGAGCGCAAATTGCGGAGGGAAACCAAAGTGGTGATCCGGTTGTTTGAAATCTGCAGCTTCTGCAGCTGCGTCATGAGGGTCAGCGGCCGCAGATCGCTCAAAACCCCTCGGTCTGCATAGAGTGTGCGCAAGGAACTGCGGTACTGAGTCACGGGC
>JANQPW010000658.1 GCA_028285285.1 Silvanigrellales bacterium | reverse complement strand
CGCCATAGTCTTCCGGAGCGGTGATGCCCAGGAGACCCAACTCGCCCAACTTCTTAAAAATCCCTGGAGCCAAACGCTCTTCACGATCCAGCTCTTCTGCATGGGGAGCGAGTTCTCGCGCAGCAAAACCCCTCACCGACTCAGTGAGTGCTCGCAGTTGCATCTCTGCATCTGATTCAGCCGTCATGCCTTCTCCTCTTCCAATGTTGCGAGCACTTCACCCGCCTCGACCATTGTACCTGGCCCTGCACCCACCTGTGCGAGAACTCCAGAGCCCGGCGCTTGAACTTCCAGTTGCATTTTCATTGACTCCATGACCACGATCACCTGCCCTTCTTGCACGGTGTCACCCAACTGCGCCTTAATTTCGAGGATTTGTCCGGGCATGGGCGCCACAATCTCCCCACCCGCGCTCCCACTGCCGCGCTCTCTCTGCTCAAGAGCAGCGAGAGAAAAGCACAACTGCGCCCCCGCGCTCGACACAAACAGTTCTGAGCGAGGGGAAAGGGAAACCACAATGGGAAAACCTTCGCCATGGGCTGCCGCAATCAGGAGCGGACCCAGGTCGGCACGCCGACCCACAGCCGATCGCTGGAGCTCCAACGCCCAACTTTCCACAGCAAGGCCACAGAGCCGAACTCCAACCCCCACGCAAGGCGCACCGCTCCCTGCCGTCTTGAGCCCGGTCAACACCGCCCGGAAGTCTCCCTTTTGAAACACAGAAGGCCTGTGCTCCACACGAGGGTTCACTCTTTCACTGCCCAGCAAGAGGTCTCTCAGCGCAAAAACCCGAGAAGGGTCTTCTAGCAGCCGCTCCAAACCCGGCTGCAGACAGCTTTCCAGACAAGAGTCGAGGTGGGCTTCAACCCACTGGGTGTGAAAATCAAAACGATGGAAGGCCGGCTGAGCCATCAAGCTCTTTAAAAAGTCCACATTGGTTTGAAAGCCATCCAACCCCAAGCCACTCAAACTTCGCTGCAATTTGGCCACTGCCTCAGCCCGGGTGGGGGCCGCCGTGATGACCTTCGCCACCATGGAATCGTAACTGGGGTTCACGCGCGCGTCAGGCCGCAGTCCACTTTCAAAACGACACAGCCCCGAGTGGGCGGAAGTGGCCGCTCCAGGAGGCTCATCATAGCGCAGCAACCTTCCGGGTGTGGGCACAAAGCCCGCCTGCGGGTTTTCTGCCAGCACACGCACCTCGATGGAGTGGCCTTGAGGAGAGCTCACAGACAGAGCAGCCGCATCGCCCCAACCCCATTGGGTTGGCCACTGCCCCCAGGCCAATTGCAGCTGGGCGGCCACCAGATCACACTGAAACACTTCTTCGGTAACGGGGTGCTCCACCTGCAAACGCGTGTTCATCTCCAAAAAGAAAAACTCTTCTTCGGCCGTGAGCAAAAACTCAACCGTACCCGCACCGCGGTACTTTGTGAGCCGCACCAAGCGCAGCGCGGCCTCACCCAACTTTTGCCGCAGAGCTTCCCCCACAACCGGGCTGGGCGCCTCCTCAACGAGCTTTTGGTGACGTCGCTGCAGTGAGCACTCTCGTTCGCCAAGAGCAATGCCTCCTCCCTGGCCATCGCCAAAGACCTGCACCTCAACATGGCGCGCCTCTTTTAGATAGCGCTCAATAAACACAGCAGCATTGCCAAAACCGGCCAATGCTTCCTGAGAAGCGAGGCTCACCGCCTGCTCCAATTCGCCTGGCCGCTCCACAACCCGCATGCCCCGGCCACCCCCACCGCCACTGGCCTTCACGAGCCACGGAGCTTTGATGCCCTTTCCTTCCAGCCACACAGCCCAGTCTTGGCCTTGGCCCACCTGGGCTTTGAGGTCTTCTGAAAAAACAGCATTGAGGGTGGGAACTTCTGCTTCCTGAGCCAGACGCTTGGCGCGTTCTTTGTCGCCCAATTGTTGCATTTGCTCGGCTGTGGGGCCCACAAAAACCAAGCCCGCAGCCTCAACAGCTGCCGCAAACGAAGAGTTTTCAGACAAAAATCCATAGCCGGGGTGCACCCCATCTGCTTTCCATTCTCGGCAAGCACGCACCACATCTTCCACATCGAGATAGCTGTTCACAGCCAAACGATTCTCGGGCGGAACATCGGCCAGGGCCACACCATCAGCATCATCAGGCGCACAGAGCAAAGCCACCTCAAAGCCCTGCTCCCGAGCCGTTCGCAACACCCGGCGCGCAATCTCACCTCTGTTGGCAATCACAAGTCGTTTCATGTTTCTTCTCCCCACTCGGCCGCAGACACGCTGCGTGACCAGGGCGTGGGCTGCCGATCAAAGAAACTGGCCAGCCCGGCCTGCGCCTCAGGCGACTGCCGGGTGCGGGCAATGGCCTGAACCGTGTTTTGCACGACTTTTTCCTGGGGAAGAGGAGCCGCCCTAACCAAGAGCTCTTTGGTCTGTCGCAACGCGCTGGGTCCACAACTCAAAAAACCCTCCACAGTGGAACGAGTGAGCTCCGGCAACTGCTCTGCTTCCTCACAAATAGCGTGCACCAAACCCAAGGCTTGAGCTTGGCTTGCCTCTAAGCGATGGCCGTGCAGTAAAGGAAACGAAGCTGCGCCGACCCCCAACTTGCGCACAATGTAGGGGCTGATCACAGCGGGAATGAGGCCCAGACGCACCTCGGTGGTTGCAAACACCGCTCGCGCATGTGTGAGCACCACGTCGGCACACACGCAAAGGCCAAAGCCGCCACCAATAGCAGCTCCTTGAGCCACAGCCACCACCAGAAAAGGTGCCTCAGAGAGCACTCGAAAGAGCTGGGCCAAGCGGCGGGAGTCTTCACAGTTGCTCTCGTAGCTCGCCCGCCCCTGACGGCGCATCATGTCGAGATCGGCCCCCGCACAAAAACTCTTGCCAGCTCCAGAAAGCAAAAGCACCCGCAATTCCGTTTCACTCAACCGCCCTTGCAACACCTGAAGCACCCGTGTGAGCTCCGCAATGAGCTCTTCGTTGAAGGCATTGCGCAGCTCAGGACGGTTCAGCTTGAGTTCCACACAACCTTCCACAGGTGAGCTCAGAATCAGGTGTTCGAAGGGCTCAGCAAAGAGCTCATTGAGTCGTGTTGCCGTATGATTTTCAAGTGTTTCACCATGCTCATTCATGCCGACAACTCCCCAGACGGTGCTCGCATTTCAGGGCTCACACTCTCCAACACCGGCTCGGGAACCAGCACCTCCACTCGCAGCAGCGCCTGACTGTATGTTTTTCCCTGGGCATCGATGTGCAAGCTCATGGTACCGCCGCCATCGAGACTGTGATCCAACAGGAAGTTCAAAGACCAGAGGTTTGGCACAGAAAAGCGCCTGACCTGACCCAAGCACATCTCCCCAAAACGCTCCTTCACAAACGAGGCCGTGACGGTTTGCTGCAAGTAGTCGAAGGCTGCTTGGCTGCGCGCAATCAGGCCAATGTTGGCTGTGTCGCCTTTGTCTCCCGAACGGGCGTGCGCCAGTTGCATCAAAGGCACGCGCTTCAACGGCATTTCCCCTCGCCGTGCTTCCCAATCCACAGGAACCTGGTTGGCATCATCGGAAGGGCTGCGTTCGGCCACTCCGCCGGTTTCGCTCCAGCAGATGTTCTCTTCTGAGGCCACCTCCACGGGAGTGGCCGAACCCGAGGCTTCCATCACAACATAAGAAGCTGGAGCCACATGCTGGGGCACCAGAGCTGGCCAATAGCTCACAATCTCTGAAATCACCGGTGCCCCGCCTGTGACGGCCACACCGCTCGGGCCACTCAAGATCATGCCAGGCAACACCTTGCGAAAGATCTTCAACTTGTTGATGTCATGATCTCGAGCCGCCAGGCGCAACAGCACCTCACTGACAACACCAGAAGGAGAAAGGGGCCCGTGTGTGGAGTCGGCTCCAATGCGCTCCGTGCGGGTGTGCTCCAATGGCGACAAACCGGCAAACTGCAGATCTGAGTTCAGCTTCTTCCAGAAGAGCTCAGCCATGCAATTGGCCTTTGCCACGGCATCAGGGCCAGAGAGCACCAACGCCCCCGAAGATTTAAAACCATCTTCATACGAGATGCTGAGTTTCAAAAGATCAGTGGCTTTTCGCCCCCGAACACCAGAAACGGCAACGCGATCTGCCCCATCACTTTTGAGCTGTATGCTGGAAAAATCGGCAATCACATCGGGAGTGATGTAGCTTTCTGGCTCGCCCATTTCATACAAAAGTTGCTCACGAATGGTTTGCACATTCACAAGGCCCCCAGAGCCTGGATGCTTGGTCACCACAAAGGAACCATCTGCCGAACACTCCACAATGGGAAAGCCGATGTTTTCAAAGTGAGGAACCTTTTGCCAGTCGGTGAAGTTGCCACCGGTGGCCTGCGCGCCACACTCAATGATGTGGCCCGCAACAATGCCATGGGCCAGCTGGTTGTGATCCTGTTCGCTCCACCCAAAGGCATGCATGAGGGCAGCCAGGGTGATGCCCGTGTCGGTTACCCGACCACACAGCACAATGTCGGGCTCGTGCTGCAAGGCCTGTAAAACAGGCTTAGAGCCAAAGTAGGCGTTGGCTGACAGCACCCGATCTTTGATCTCGGCAAAGTCTCGGCCATCATCCATGTTCAGCAGCGCAGGCTGGCCCGCCTTCTTTTCATTCTCATAAATGGTCCCCAGCTGTGCCTGCACATTGTCTCCTTCAACAATGGCCACACGTAAAGAAACACCCTGTTTGTGCGCCGCTTCAAACAAGGCTTGAGCACAAGCTCGAGGGTTCACCCCACCTGCGTTGGTGATGATCCGAATTCCCTTTTCTTTCATGGTTTGCAGCAGGGGCGAGACCTGGGTCACAAAGTCGCGCGCATAACCAGCTTTGGGATCTTTCGCCATTTGTTTCTGCAAGATGCTCATGGTGATTTCGGCAAGAAAATCGATGGAGATGTAATCCAGCTGGAGCGGCCCTTCCATTTGTCGCCGCAGCGCAGCCGGATCATCACCCCAATACCCACCTGCATTTCCAATGCGGAGCACATCCACCTTTCGGCCCGTTGCTTCACTTCCCTTCGATTGACGCGTCATGACTGTCGTTTCCTTATGACAAAAAGCAATTCCGAAGACCCATTGCCCCAAGGGGCTCACATGCGAAACACCCCAACCTGAGTGGGGGTGAGGGGTGGGTTGAGAGAGCTTTCCAAACTTTGGGCCAACTGCGCTCGTGTGGAGCGCATGTCAATAACACCGTCATCCCACAGGCGCGCCGAAGCATAGTAAGGGTGACCCTCTTTTTCATATTTCTCCAAAATGGGGGTTTTGAGCTCTGTTTCCGCAGCCGCATCCCAACTTTGCCCCGCGCGTTCGGCCTGCTCACGCTTTATCGTTGCCAACACGTTGGCTGCTTGCTCTCCTCCCATGACCGAAATGCGGCTTGAGGGCCAGCTCCACAAAAATCGCGGTGAATAAGCCCGACCGCACATCCCATAATTTCCAGCGCCGTAGCTGCCACCCATCACCAAGGTGATCTTTGGCACCGCCGCAGTGGCCACAGCCGACACCATTTTTGCACCATCTTTGGCAATACCAGCGCGCTCATACTGCGACCCCACCATAAACCCTGTGATGTTTTGCAAGAAAAGCAAGGGAACACGCTCACGGGTGCACAATTCAATGAAGTGCGTGGCCTTCAGCGCACTCTCACTGAACAACACACCATTGTTGGCGATGATGCCGCAGGGCATTCCTTCAATGTGCGCAAACCCCGTAACCAAAGTTGTGCCATAGCGTTCTTTGAACTCGCTCAAACGGCTTTCGTCGACCACGCGCGCAATAACCTCACGGATGTCGACCTGGCGCCGCAAATCCGCAGGCCAGATTCCCAAAATCTCTTCGGGATCATAAGCGGGCGCCACACTGGGCCTCAGCCGAACCTGCCCGCGGGAA
>JANQPW010000347.1 GCA_028285285.1 Silvanigrellales bacterium | reverse complement strand
GCTTTGATGAACAGCTCCAAAAGAAGTCGATCTTGCTCGCCTCAAAGCGCTCAGGTAGCTCAGCCAAGTCACCACAGCTGAAACCAAAGAAAGGAGCACAAAGACCGTCAAGGCTCGCAGTGCTAATTTCGGCCATTGCGAATTGGACCGAAAGTCAACAAACAAAGTACCAATAAAGGGCTGCTCAGGTGTTCCCATATGATGGAGCGCCCGGACCACATCCCAAGAATTTCCTTTAGACACCGTGTTGGCGGCCACCCCAAAAGGTGCCCCGTCGGCGTCGGTGAGCCACACCCGCTCCACACCAACTTTTCTCTGAAAGGCCTGTAGCTGGGCCAGGGCCAACTGGTCGTCATACTGCCACAAGGCAGGGGCCAAAGAGGCTGCAAGCAAAAGCAGGCTTTCCTCCTGCTGGACTTGAATGTTCTGCTGCTCCCATTGACTGTCAACAAGAAAAAAGACCACGGTGAGTGCCATCACGGATGCAGCCACAAAAACAATCCACGATGTGGAACGAACCCAAGGCATCCATTTCTCACGGAAGGGGCTCAAAATGCGGTGCACACCGCCTCCCGGCCACCGAGCACCAATTCTCGCCCCCACCCTGTTCATTCAAACAACCCCTCAATTCCCCAAAAACAGAGGCACCCAAGTTGCCAACTTTGTTTCTTTATGGAAAGCTTTTTCTGAGTCTCACAAAACACAAAAGCTCCGACCGAGTGAAATTTTTACTTATGAAAAGCCAAAAGACAACGATGAATCTGAACAAATACCAACCGCGATTTCGGGGGAGTCAAATATGGGCAAAACCATTCAGCTCTCAGAGCACATCATCTGTATTGATGACGATAGATTGGTTCAGCGTCATCTGGAAAAGATCGTCTCTTTTCCAGTTCTACCCTTTGAGAATGCGGCCCCTCTCAGCGAAGAAGAAACCCACGGCCAACCGATCGGAATTTTTCTTGACGTTTATCTCGGTTCGGCATCGATTGGTCTCGACGCCATTCCACAGCTGCTGCGCCACTTTCCCTATTCGCCCATCATTGTGATGACGGGTTCCAACGACACACAGCTGATTTCCGATGCCCTTCAAAGGGGAGCGGCGGATTTCGTGCGCAAACCTCTCAACGCCGTTGAAGTCAATTCTCGAATGGAGAAGGCACGCCTTGACCTCGAAAAACGAGCCGTGATTCCTGTTGGCGATATCACACTTGACCTGACCAAAAGTGAGTTGCAAAAGAACGGAGTTTCGGAGCACATCACATCGAAGGCAATGAAGTTGCTCCTGGCACTCATGCGCTCTCCAGAATTTGGGATGACTCGTGAGGAACTCATTGAGCACATTTGGGGAGAGACAAAAGTGTGCTCAAACTCTCTGGAACAATACCTCAAAAAGTCGAGGAAACACCTCGATGCTGTGGGTTCAAGCGTTGAGATCATCACCCAGAGGTCAGAGTCTGTGCGGCTCTCTATCAAAAAGAAAATACCCCCAACCGCGGCATGAAAGACCTCCAACCACAAAAACAAATCAATCTGCTCATTTTGGAAGACTCTTCCTACGATAGAGAAGTGCTGCAAAAAACCCTTCGTGCTGGAGAACTGAGAGACTCACAGTGGGACTTTGCCGGCTCCCTAAAAGAAGGGCGCAAACTCTGGATGGAAAAGACCTATGATGTTGTGCTCACCGACCTCTCCCTCGTTGACTCAAAAGGCCTTGAAACCGTCCGTAGGGTGCTCGACTTTTGCAAACAGAGCCCCGTTCTCGTGCTCAGCAGTGTGAACTCCAACAATGTTGCTCTCGACTCCATGGCCATTGGGGCCCAAGACTTCATTTCGAAGATGGACCTCCACAACCCCAATATTGCCCACAAGATCATTCTTGCCATCGAACGTTTTCGGCTTGTGGCAGAAGTCACCATGCAGAATCGAAAGTTGCAGAAACACAATGCCTTCAAAGATCGTTTTTTCAACTTCATGAGCCACGAATTGCGCACGCCACTGAATGGAATCACGGGCAACCTGAGCCTGCTCGAAACAACTTCACTCACGGAAGAGCAACAGGATCTGGTGAGCTCTCTTCGCACTTCGTCAAAAACACTTCTGAGCGTGGTGGAAGACATTCTAGAACTGGCGCGAATGGAGTCTGGAACCTTTGTCATCACCTCTTCGCCTACCCGAGTTGAGGCAATTGCTGAAAGTGTTTGCCAAGCCCTCAAACCGCTTCTGCAACACAAGCCCGGCGCGGGTGTTGAACTTTGTTTGAAGGTGGAAAGCTCCTTTCCCAAATGGGTCCGCTCCGACCCCAAACGGCTCCACCAGGTGCTGCTCAACCTCGTGGCCAACGCCATCAAGTTCACAGAACAGGGCGAAATACAGGTGCTTATTGAAGCAGGAAAAAAGGAACACCATCTCTACGTGCAGGTCAAAGACACCGGCGCCGGCATTGCTGCAGAAAAACTGGAAACACTGTTTGAAGAGTTCTCACAGGCTCATGAACAGGACCAACAGAACGGAAGTGGGCTGGGGCTCGCCATTTGCCGGCAGATCATCAACGCCATGGATGGCGAAATTGGAGTGAGCAGTACCCTCGGGAAGGGCAGCCGCTTTTGGTTCAACGTTCCTTACATTCCCACCAGCCAGGAAGAGGCCGAAAGGCAGGCGCAGGCCTCACACACAGCCGAAACAGCACTCAATCATGACCTCCTTTTGCCGGCAAACAGCGGGCGTTGGGTGCTCGTGATCGACGATGTGAGAGAAAACCTCACCATTGCGAAAAAAATGCTGGTCAAATTGGGTTTCCAAGTACAAGTGGCTCAAAGCGGAGCTGAGGCAGAGTCGTGTGCTCAGTCACAAGAGTTTGATGTGGTGTTTGTGGATCTGCAAATGCCCGTGCAAAATGGAATGGAGACGTTCGAGCGCCTCAAGGCTCAGAAACTTCTCAAAGCAGACTGTCAGGTGATTGCCCTCACGGCAAGCGCCGCACAAGACCAAAGGAACGCCTGCCTGGCGGCGGGAATGTCCGGCTTTCTCTCAAAGCCCATATCCATTCCCAAGCTGATAGGAGCCTTGGCCGGCGCAAAAGATCAGCGGCTGCAGGGTGCTCAAGACGCTCAAACTCCCCTCGAAGCACAACACGGGCCCTTAGTGAACCCCAGCAAGGTTGCCGAGCTGCGCTCACTGAGCGCTCCAGGAGAGGACTTTTTCGCTGAAATGGTGGAAACATTTCTGCAGGACACACCACGCACCCTTCACGCACTTTGGAGTGCAATTGCTGCAAAAGATGGCAGAAGCATGCATGCTGAAGCTCATCGCCTCGCGGGTTATTGTCGCAATATTGGCGCAGACGCCCTTGCTCGGCTTTGCGAACGAATAGAAGATGATGAGGGTGCGAAAACAACCCAGGGATACGGAACCAGTGAAGAAGAGTTCCACAAGGTCTATGAGGAAACATGCCGGCTGCTCCAAAAGAAAAGTGCGTGACCCCCCTCCCTTTTACTGAACCACACCCCACACACTCGGAGTGCAGATGAGCGACCAGGAAAAGAGAGCTCAGCTGACCACCGACAACACCACGGGTATCGCGCACGTTCAGCTCAACAGACCACAGGCTTTGAACGCTTTTGACCTTCCCATGTTCTTGGCTCTCGATCGCATCTCCCGAAGGCTGCAACGCGATCGAAAGGTCAGAGCAGTGGTCATAACAGCAGCCGGAGACGATTTCTCGACCGGTCTGGACGTCAAGTCTCTCATGACCGACCCCAAGGGTTTGCTGCGACTGGGCTGGAAGGTTCTTCCTGGTTCTCCCAATCTGGCCCAACGCATGAGCCTGGGCTGGGAGCGCATCAACGCACCCGTCATTGTCGCCACCCAGGGGCGCTGCTGGGGAGCCGCCCTTCAGCTCGCGTTGGGTGCCGATCTGCGCATTGCTGGTGACAAAAGCACCTTCGCGATCATGGAACCCCGATGGGGCCTTGTTCCCGACATGGGGGGTTCAGTGATTTTGCCGGCACATGTGCCCTGCGATCAAGCGCTCCGCTGGACATACCTCGCTGAACCCATCACAGCTCGGCAAGCCCTCCAGGCTCACTTGGTCACAGAGGTCGTTCGCGATCCCCAAAAAGCCGCGTTCAAGCTTGCTGAGCAGTTTGTGGAGCGCTCTCCCGACGCGCTCGCAGCAACAAAGAGACTCTACCAGTCGGCCTGGAAAGTTCGACATCGGCGTCAACTCGCCCTGGAATGGTTCTTTCAGCTGCGCCTTCTGCTCGGGAGTAACCGAAAGGTCGCCATTGGGAGGGCTCGAAAGAAACCAACAGGCGCCTTTCACAACAGGGGCCTGTGGTAACTCAATCAGATTTTTCAGCTTGTTTATTTATTTTTTTGAAGACCATAGGAGACCACGCCATGTATTTCCTCCAACTTTGGACCCGGGCCTCAGGGCTCGCCACACTCCTTCTACTGCTCGGAGTTGTTTCGAGCTGCAAGTCTCGCCAAGGCGAGAGCAAAGTTGCCAACCCATTCCGGCGTGAAACAACCGAAAGAAAGATAGAAGTTACGGTGCGAAACCGCCCGGCCACGCTTCACTTGCCCCGGGAAATGAAAAAAAATGAAGAGATTCCCCTGCTCATGTTCCTTCACGGCTTTGGAAACAACCCCGATCAATTCACTAAAATCTTTGCTCTCGAGAGCTTCAAGAATCGCTTCAAGTTTGCGCTCTTGGCCCCCAAGGGCACGCTGAAACGAGCAGGTGGGCCCGATGGGGAAGAGAGACTGTCGTGGAACGCCACGCCGCGCTGCTGTGGCTAC
>JANQPW010000639.1 GCA_028285285.1 Silvanigrellales bacterium | reverse complement strand
AACATCATTTCGGCAAGATAACCAGAAAAGTGCCCCCCGCCTGATTGAATCACACCACTGGAAAGGCGCGTCTTTCCATTAACAACCCCAACGCCAATTCCCCCCGAGTGCGAGGTCAGCGCCGAAATTCCATTGGCTGGAGTTAGGGTGGCACCGTTGAGGGTTCCCCTCATTTCATCTCCAAAAACGTCAAACTCAAAAATAGCCACGTAGGCGGTGTCTGGTTGAATCGCAGCACTGATCGATTCATTGTAGGCACTTCCGCTATAGACAACGAAATAGATGCCTCCACCCTCAATATAGACGTTCAACCCTTTGCTGCTTCCACCCTGTTCGTAGATGAACTGCCGCGTGGACACATCACTCCCCGTTTGAAAGGCAAAGGCCAGGGTTTTCTCATTGAAGGTCGAAAGATTCAGCTCCGCATGGTTGGCGAGATCAAAGTGTGTTCCCACACCATCAAACAAAGCAGCGTCTTGCCCACCAACCGCTCCATTGACGAGAGTGGGCTGATCGGCAGTTTGGATTTGGATGAGGCTGTGCAACCCGCCAAGGTCATTGTCCCACTGAGCTATACCACTTCCCTCAAGGCTTGTGTTGCGGTCTGCACGCCACCGAGCTATGGCACTCGCTGGCACGTTGTAACCTTCATTGTCGAGAATGGACACTTCAGCAGTGGAGCTGCCCAATTGGTATCCGGCATCGGGTGGAATGGTGAGCGACAGAGTTTCAGTGGGTTCTTCAATGGCATCGTCAACAATATTCACAACAAAGTCGACTGTTTTTGAGAATGCCGGAATCGTAACCTGAGAGGGTAGGGTGCTCACGTCTGCGCCATTGGTTGCTGTTCCAGAAGCGTTGAGAGTAAGGGAAAGTGGGGTTGACTCCGTTTTGTTTCGCGACACCGTGAACTGAACACTTCCCGCATCTTCCATAACGCTTGTTTGGTCGACCACAATTGAAACACTCAAAGGGACACTCACGGCGTACTTATCGATGAGGAAGTTATCGAGGGCAACTCCCTCGCTTCCCGCTAGTGTGGCGTTGTAAGACCTGAATTCGAGCACTTCCCCGCCAAACCCTTCGATTCCGCTTGCGGTTGTGTTGTCTGCAAATCGTGTGTTTCCATTTGATCCTCCAAGGCCAATAGCCCCGTGGGAGAAGAGTCGGCCAGCACCAAAGATCTCTCCTATCAAGCTTCCATTGAGGAACATTCTCACAGCTGTGGAAGAAAAGTCGTAGACCATGCGCACCACATACGTGGTGTTGGGGGAAACGGTAGAGCTCACAGCGAGCGGCCCCCAAGGGGTGGTGGCGTCATCCGAAGCCAAGTTCCAACCATTCACATAGAGGCTACCTCCATCTATATAAACATTGAGACCGCGTGTGCCGCCTCCCTGCTCATAGAGCATCTGCCTCCGGCTCACATCTGAGCCCGTGCGGATCACAAACACGAGGTTCTTCGACTCAAATGTGGAAGAATTCAGATCGGCATGAGAAGGAACAACCAGAAAATCGTCATTGCCATCAAAGAGCGCTGAGTCGTGATTGTTCACTGCCTGCGGAACCCGGGTGGGTTGTCTTGCGGAATTGGACTGCGAGGCATTTTGACTGCCTGTGCTGTCGGTCCAACCCGAAACATTGCCCGAACTGTGCACCAGATTTTGTGGATCATAGGTCAAAACCAAGCCAGCCGTGGGAAGGTAGATGTCGTCGTCATTCACGATCACATTTGCAGGGTCACTTTCTGGAACGTAGCCAGGCTGGCTCCCCAAAATTCTGAGCGTGAGAACTTCATCAGACTCAGAAATGGCGTCGTTCACGAGCTCAATGGGAAGAATGTGTGAACTTTGCCCAGGTTGAACCACAAAACTTCCACTCGGCTTCACATAGTCGCTCGTTTCAGAGACCGTGCCTTCAACAACATACTTCACCGTAACAGGAGAGGCAGCGCTTTGGGTAATGGTCACATTGAAGTTTATGGTGCCCGAACCCTCTGCAACTTCGTTGGCGGGTGCCGCAACTCCAACTTGGATCACTTGACCGAGGTCTACCGACACTCCACTGCCCACGTCGAGAAAGCGAAACTCCACTTCCTCTGCGCTACCCACAGACGCAGTCACCTGGGAAACAACCTGCACACCCAACTCATTTGAGGTGGTGCCAGAAGAAAAGCGATTCATGGCTCCTACCGAGGAGTTGAAGGACGCTCCCTGATGGGATGTGAATGTGTTCCCGCCAAGGGTGACCTCCAGCAGCTCCACCCGACAGTTTTTGTCTGAGGAGTAAAGGGGAATGCTTGCATCCATGCCGGCAAAAGTCAGAGATTTGGTGTATCCAGAGGAGCAGCCAACCACCTGGACTTTGCTGGAAATCGCCATGTTGAGCTGGAACCCAGACATACGGAATGAATTCTTGATTCGCGCGGAAGATCTGCCTTTTTGAGCTCCGCTTGCAGGAGCCTTAATGGGCTCACTCGCTTGAACGTCACTGGCCGCAATTTTCCCACAAGACACGTTGCCAAAGAGTGCAGTGAACATCAGCGCCCACAAGGCAACTGCTGAAAGCGGCAAGTAAATTTGGAAAAAAGTCGATCTCACCCAACGTTCCTTTCTAAAACCACCCTTTATTCGGCAAAACCTCCTCAGTTCTGGAGCTTTTATGAGGAAACTGAATCAAATGACTCGTGTGCCCCCAAATCACGAAAATCGTCCAAAGATTTCAGCATCTTCTTTCACAGTGGTAGGCTCTCTCACCAGAATCATATCCAAGGAGGTTTAAACGTGACAAAGGCTAGCGATCTCTTTGTGCAGGCCCTTGAAAATGAAGGGGTAACACATGTTTTTGGAATTCCGGGAGAGGAGAATCTCGACCTCCTCGAGTCGCTCAGGGAATCTTCCATTGAACTGGTTCTGACACGCCATGAACAAGCGGCGGGTTTTATGGCGGCCACCTTTGGTCGGCTCACGGGCCGGGTTGGAGTTTGCTTAGCCACTCTCGGCCCCGGCGCAACCAACTTCACAACAAGCGCGGCTTTCAGTCTCCTCGCCGGCTGTCCGGTTCTCTTTATCACCGGCCAAAAGCCCATAAAAACAAGCAAGCAGGGTCGATTTCAGATCCTTGACGTGGTGAAGATGATGACGCCCATCACAAAGCTCTCCACTCAGATTGTTGACGCCAACACAATCCCCCATTTGGTCAGGGAGTGCTTTCGACTTTCGACTTTTGAAAAACCTGGACCCACCCACCTTGAGCTCCCTGAGGATATTGCAGCCGAGGCGGTCGATAGGCGGCCTTTTGCAGTCACGCACGTTGACCCTCCGGCCGCTGGCCAGGAGTCCATAAAAGCCGCAGCAACCCTATTGCGCGAGGCAAAAAATCCCATTGTGGTGATTGGCTCTGGGGCGAACCGAGACAGCACACACAAGTCTCTCAGGCAGTTCATCGACACCTCTGGTTTGTTTTTCTGCATGACCCAAATGGGAAAAGGAGCTGTTGATGAAAGACACCCCCACTGCATGGGCACCACAGCTCTTTCAGAGAGCGATCACATCCACCACGCACTTGAACAAGCTGACGTGATCTTGAGCGTGGGTCACGATGTAACAGAAAAGCCACCTTTTTTCATGAGCGAGTCTCATCCATCTCAGGTGATCCATCTGGCCTTTTCCCCTGCTCAAATGGATGACGTGTACTTTCCAAACCTTGAGATCCTGGGCTGCATGAACGCCAACTTGGGCATGCTCGGTGAGGCTCTCAAGGAAGTGAGCTGTGGCGACTCGGCTATCTTCAAAGAATCAAAACGCAAAATCGACGAGCAGGTCTATGCAAAAAACCAGTCCGATAACTTCCCAAACATTCCACAGCGAATTGTGTCTGACATTCGTGAGGCCATGCCCAGCAACGGTATTTTGACCCTCGATAATGGAATGTACAAAATTTGGTTTGCTCGAAACTATATGGCTCACGAACCCAACACCATTTTGCTCGACAATGCCCTTGCCACAATGGGGGCGGGGCTTCCGGCCGCAATTGCAGCACAGATTGTTCACCCTGACCGACGCGTGGCCTGCGTGTGCGGAGACGGCGGCTTCATGATGAACTCTCAGGAGTTGGAAACAGCTGTCCGACTCAAGTTCAATCTCATTGCCATTGTTCTGTGTGACCGCGCCTATGGAATGATCAAATGGAAACAAGGCGGGATGAAATTTGGCGACTTCGGGCTCGATTTTGGCAATCCTGATTTTGTGCAGTATGCCCAAAGCTATGGTGCGAAAGGAACTCGAATCTCGGAAACGGGCCAACTTGCGCCCACCATGGAACGCTGCTTCAGCGAGGGGGGTGTGCACGTGATTGAGGTTCCTATTGACTACAGCGAAAACCAGAGCCTTCTGAAAAGCGAGTTGATCAAGGGTGCGAGCAGCAGCAACGCATGAGGGAGACCGAAATGACACAGTTAGACGTGCAAAATCCATACAATCTTGAAGTGATTGGCAGCATCACCCTTTCCAACGAGTCTGATCTCGAAAAAGCTCTTAGCCGTGCTGAACAGCTCCACAGAAATAGACACGACTGGCTCCAGCCGCATCAAAGAGTTGAGATCCTCCAACGTGTGCACTCACTGCTCAGCCCCAGACGAGAGGAGCTTGCCCGAAAAGCGGCTGAAGAAGGCGGGAAGCCATTGGCCGACTCACTCGTGGAAGTGGATCGCGGGCTCTTGGGCATTCAGCTCGCTGCAAACTCTGTCGAAAAACTCCATGGCACAGAAGTGCCCATGGGGCTAAGTGCAAGCTCCACAGGACGCTTTGCGGTGACACGTCGGGAGCCAGGGGGTGTTGCCGTTGCCATCAGTGCCTTCAACCACCCCTTCAATCTCATCGTCCATCAGGTGATTCCCGCGGTGGCTTCAGGGTGCCCGGTGATCGTCAAGCCCGCCACAACAACACCCTTTTCCTGCGAAACAATTGTTGCTGCGTTGCAGGAAGCGGGTCTTCCCGAGGGCTGGTGTCAGTGTCTTCATCTCAAGAACGAACTTGCGCAAAAGCTCGTTGGCGATCCGCGGGTGTCGTTTCTCACATTTATTGGCTCTGCACGGGTCGGCTGGAGCCTCCGTTCTCAGCTCTCACCCGGAGCCCACTGTGCATTGGAACACGGCGGGGTTGCACCGCTGATCGTTGACGAAAGCGCAAATATTGAAGCCGCAGTGAAGGCCATCACAAAGGGCGGATACTACCATGCTGGGCAAGTCTGTGTGTCTGTTCAACGCATTTTCGCCCACAACAAAATTCAGGGACGACTGCTCGAGCAACTCAGCCAGTCTGTGAAAAGCCTTCACACAGGTGACCCACTCAGGGAAGACACCGAGGTGGGCCCACTCATTCGACCTTCTGAGGTTGATCGCGTTTCCCAGTGGGTCGAAGAAGCTCGCGAAAGTGGTGGAGATGTTCTGGTTGGCGGGAAACCCATGAGCAAAACCTGCTACGAACCAACTTTAGTGCTGAACCCTGCCCCCACCGCGACTCTTTCCACGGCGGAAGTCTTTGGTCCGGTTTGCTGTGTCTACAGCTACAGCGAGCTTGATGAGGCTGTGCAGCGTGCCAACAGCCTCCCCTTTGCCTTTCAGTCAGCCATCTTCACAGAAGATCTCTCGAGGGCATTTTATGCCACAGAGAGGCTAGAAGCCCGCACGGTTCTTGTGAATGACCACACAGCCTTTCGGGTGGACTGGATGCCCTTTGGTGGCTACAAACAGTCTGGACTCGGCGTGGGAGGGATCTTCCAGACCATGTTGGAGATGACCCGCGAGAAGATGACGGTGTTCAACACCCCTCTCGCGTCACCTCGCCACGTGCCTTGAAAACAAGAGAGGAGATCAGCGATGAAATTGGCGGTTTTGGCAACACTCTTCACAGGTGTGTTCCTCGCTCAAAGTGCCTCCGCCTGGATTTTTGGCAGCTCGGAGAAGAACACAGAAGAAGCACAGCGCATACGCATCACGGGCTCCAGCACCATTGCGCCAGTGATGCTTGAAATCAGCGACGCCTATATGAGAAGCCACCCCAACACCCGCATCGACATAGAAACGGGAGGCTCTTCCCGCGGCTTGGCCGACGCAAAAATGAAGCGAAGCCAAATGGGCATGGTGTCGCGAGCCAAACGCACGGAAGACGGCTCCGTTGTTTTTGCGGAAATTGCAAAAGATGGTCTTGCTGTGATTGTCCATAAGAGCAACCCACTTTCAAATATATCTACCGATCAGCTCAAATCCATCTATCGCGGGTCGGTTCAAAACTGGAACGAGGTGGGTGCAAAGTCGGAGCAGATCACTGTGGTCAGCAAGGCTGACGGTCGCTCAACCCTCGAGGTGTTTCTGGCCTACACTGGCTTAAAAAGCAAAGAAATCCAGCCAGATGTCATTATTGGAGACAACCAACAAGCCATCAAAACAGTTGAAAGTGTGCCTTCCTCAATTGGTTATGTCTCAATTGGTTCTGCAATTGTGAGTCAGGAAAAGGGAGCACGCATCAAACTGCTTCAGCTCGACGGCGTGTCAGCGACTCCCGAAAACGTTGGAAACGGTCACTACAAACTCAGCAGGTCGCTCAATATTGTGTATTCTGGAGAACTTGATGAAGCCTCAAAAAAGTTCCTCAACCACTTGAACTCGTCCGAGGCTCGCGCGGTGATCCGGAGGATGTCTTTTGTTCCGACCCCTCAGTGAAAGAGCTCTTTTTTTTGTGTTTCTTCCCTTCCTGATTCCGGCGGTGATCACAGTGATCGGAATCTTTGTGTTCTTGGTGGTGGAAAGCTACCCCGCCGTGCAACACTTCGGGTTGATGAGCTTCTTCAAACCTGGAGCCTGGTCTCCGGCCGGGTCTGAGGTCAGTCTTGTTCCTATGCTTGCAGGCACCTTTGCTTGTAGTCTCTTTGCTCTTGTCATCAGCATTCCCCTCGGCGTCATGGCAGCCGGTTACATCGAGTTCTTTGCCCCTCCCTGGGTGGCAACGACCCTTTCTCGCCTTGTTGAGCTCACCGCCGCTATTCCGAGCGTGGTTTATGGCGTGTGGGGCCTTGTGACCTTGGTTCCATTGGTGGGAAAAGTCAGCGCTCCAGGAACAAGCCTCGTCACGGGCACTGTCGTGCTGGCCATGATGCTCTTACCCACCATAGTGATGCAGGTGAGGCTGGAATTTTTCCACACAAGCCGAAGCTTGCGGCGCGCCAGCGTGTCGGCCGGGCTCCACCCTTTTGCCGCTTTCAGCAAAATACACCTTCCCAATGCCAAGCAAGGCATCGCCAACGCGGCAACTCTCTCCTTTGGTCGGGCCCTTGGAGAAACCATTGCCCTGATGATGGTCACAGGAAACGTGCCCGTGCTTCCCGAAAACGTGTTTTCATCAATCCGCACTCTCACCGCCAACATTGCCCTGGAAATGGGTTATGCACTGGGAGAGCACCGCTCAGCATTGTTCATGTCAGGCTTTTTGCTGATGGTGGTCGTGACAACGGTGATGATTGGTTCTCAGGTGGTTGGCGGTGCACTCCGGAGATCCCAAAAATGAGATGGCTTGGGCTCTCTGCCGTTTACACATCTGTGGGTTTGTTGTGCTTGATGAGTGTTGCCGTAATGGTGAGCCTCCTTCTCGGTGGCTTGCAGTCTCTGAGCCTGGAGTTCATCACAGCCGCTCCTCGCGACATGGGTCTACAGGGAGGCATTTTTCCCGTGCTCATGTCGACTCTTCTCTCTCTCTCCA
>JANQPW010000637.1 GCA_028285285.1 Silvanigrellales bacterium | reverse complement strand
CCACCTTGAAGGAGGCAGGGCTCGGAAGCCTGCCGGGGGGAGGGGCCGAGATCTTCGCCCCCTATGTGCGCGACTTCATTTGCGACACCAAACTGACAGCGGAAGGTTGGATCGACATCCACCGAACAGCCCACAGTCTGGGAATGCGCTCCAACTGCACGATGCTCTATGGGCATGTGGAAGATATCGAGTCCAGAGTGGATCACATGCTGCGCTTGCGTGCTTTGCAAGACGAAACAGGAGGCTTTAACGTCTTCATTCCTCTCGCTTATCAGCCCGAAAACAATCATCTCAGTGTCACACAACACACTTTTGGGGTTGATGATCTGCGCAACATTGCTGTGGCCCGCTTGATGCTCGACAATTTCCGTCACATCAAAGCCTACTGGGTGATGATGGGGCCTCAGATGGCGCAAACAGCCCTAGCCTTTGGTGCAAACGATTTGGACGGCACCGTCGTTGAAGAAAAAATTGCTAACATGGCAGGAAGTCGCTCGGGCATGGTGTTTTCTAAGGCTGACCTGTTGAGTCTGATCCGTCAGGCCGATCGAACACCGGTCGAACGCTCCACTATTTACCAGCCCATTCGGCGCTATGAAGACGCTTCCCAAGACAGCGTGGAATGGAGTGCGGAAGAAAAGCTCAGGAATTGCCGGGAAAAACAGGGGGAGGTCGCCCATGCTTGAACAGGGAGTCACAAACAGAGGAGCCCCGGGGTTTCGACCCGCTCCTCGCCTGAGCGAAATCAACCAACGTTTCGTTGACAAAAACCAGGTCAGCAAAACAGAAGGGTCTTCTCTCGCCCGAGCAGGCACATCTCTGCGCGACAGGCTGTTGCAACAAAATATTGAAACAACTCCAGATGCAGAACTTCGCAAAACGTTACAAAAAGCTTACTTGGGGGAGCGGCTGAGTGCTGCAGAAGGGCTTCTTTTGCTCAATCGCGCTGATCTGCTCACTTTGGGCGGTCTGGCGACCCGTGCCAAAGAACGCTTCCACCCAGAGCATGCAGTCACCTACCTTCTCGACCGGAACATCAACTACACGAATGTTTGCCGTATCGGCTGTGACTTTTGCGCTTTTTACCGACGCGAAGGTGAGAGTGATGCTTATGTGCTCAAAAACGAGGTCATCTTTGAAAAGATTGCCGAGACCATTGCAGCTGGCGGCACGGGCGTGCTCATGCAAGGGGGCGTCAACCCCAAACTTAAAATTGACTACTACGAAGATCTTTTCCAGGGCATCAAGTCTCGCTTTGACATTCATCTGCATGCCCTGTCCGTGATTGAGGTTGAGGGCATTGCCCGCGTTTCTCGCTTGAGCCTTGATGAAACCCTGGAGCGTTTGAAGGCAGCAGGACTCGATTCCATACCCGGGGCTGGGGCAGAAATTCTCGTTGATGAAATCCGCCTCGATCAGAGTCCCGTGAAACGGCACAGTCACCGCTGGATCGACGTGATGAAGATCGCCCATGCTCACGATCTGCCCACAACCGCCACCATGATGTTCGGCGCCCTCGAGAAGCCGGAGCACATCATCGATCACATTTGCAAAATCCGTGACGCCCAAGATGAGACCTCTGGATTCTATGCCTTCATCATGTGGACTTTCCAGGGCGAAAACACAGAGCTTTTAGAAAAGCACCCCGACCTCAAAGAAACCAGCGCGGTTGACTACTTGAAAGTTGTGGCCGTGAGCCGATTGATGATGGACAACATCCCAAATATTCAAGGAAGTTGGGTCACCATGGGGCCAAAAGTTGGCCAAACATCGTTGCACTTTGGTGCCAATGACATGGGCAGCATCATGATGGAGGAAAACGTGGTGAGTGCCGCAGGGACCTCTCACGAACTGGGCCGAAACGGGATGATCAATCTCATTCGGCGTGCCGGTTTCCGACCTCTCCAACGCGACGCGTACTACAATATCCTCCAGCGCCATGAGCTTTCTGAACCCACAGAGACAGCGCACTGATTTGCCTGACATGACACACGGATCACCCAGCCCCTTCGCAGCCCCCTTCCGAGAGTTTTTTATGGAAGGCGCGCTCGAAGCGGGGCGATTCAATGCCCGCTGGAACGCCGGAGAATCGGGAGGGCCCCCCTGCCAGGTTGGCGAGCTCATCGACCTCCTTCCCGGTTTGAGCCGACAGGAAGCAGCAGAAGAAGTGCTCTCCCTTTCTCTGCGCGACTCTCCCAACCACGGTCGCGCCGACCTGCGGGAGCATGTGGCTCGCCTGCACCCCGGGCTGAGGGCGGAAAATGTCTTGATCACAACCGGAACAAGTGAAGCCCTTTTTCTGCTGTTCCAAGTTCTCCAGCCGCGGAAGGTAGCCCTGATCCTCCCAGGCTTCCAACTGCTTTCGGAACTGGCTCTCGCCAGCCGGTGCCAACTCGTTTCCTTGGAAATGCGCTGGACAGAAACAGCCGTTCCCTTGGCCCCCTTCGAAGAATGGCTCGAGACACTCAGAGCTGAGCAGCCCGATCTCATTCTCTTCAACCACCCTCACAACCCGTCGGGTTGGGTGCCCACTCTGGAACAGCTCAAAAGACTTCAAGAGTGCGCCGACGAATGGGGAGCCCGAGTTGTTGGAGATGAACACTACCGCTTCCTTTGCCCACCACACGAGCCCGATCCACAGCTCGGTGGAACTTTAGCGCGGAATGATGGTCGTAGCGTGATCACAGGCAGCTTCATCAAGTGCCTCGGAACACCTGGCCTTCGTATCGGCTGGTGCGTGGGCCCAAGCTCCCTCATCTCTTCACTGCAGAACTTGAAAAACTACACCACCCACACGGTGAACCCGTGGTCTGAGTGGCTTTCAGAACACCTGCTCCGTGATCCCACTTTGCCGGCCTTCAAACCGCTGCGCGAGGTCTGGCTCCAAAACAGGGAGCTCCTGCTGGAGTGGATCCGCGCTGGTGCGGGCTCTCACTGGCTGGTTGAGCCGCCGGCCGGTGGTTGGGTGACCTGTTTGGCAT
>JANQPW010000628.1 GCA_028285285.1 Silvanigrellales bacterium | reverse complement strand
ATGCAAGCTGGCTCATCTACAACAACTTATTCGTGTTTGAAGAAAGCGCCACCGTAGAAGAATTGCGCAAGAAAATTCTGGGGTCTTTCGCTTTCTACTGGCAACTGGCGAACGCGTTGCGATTTTTGCAGCAAAAAAACCTCGTTCTCCTCGACTTGAAGCCTGCAAACATTCTTCTCAGAGGCGGTCTTGTAAAGGTTTCTGATTATGACGGGCTCAGAGAAGTTGGAGAGGTTCAAGGCCGTTTTTTTCCAGCAACCCACCTTTTTCGAAGTCCTGAGTATGTTGCCAGAAGAGTGTTGAGCAAATCCTTTGATGCGTATTCACTGGGAATCCTGATGGCAAGGGCCTGGTACGGGAACTCCCTCGCTCTCACTCTTCCCGCAGAAGGTGATTTTCCAACGCATTTTGGGAACCTTGATTTTGATCTGCTCGATGCAAACGAGCGCAGCTTGTTTTTTCGGGTTTTGCCGAGAAACGAAGAAACGGCGGACATGATGGACGTGGTGATCTCAAACGAGCTCGAGAAGAGGGTTGATCGGGTCACCCAAAAATTTGACCCTCTCGTTTTGGAGACATCGGCTTCAAAAACACCCTTGGGAATTGGACAAGACGAGTGGAATGCGCTCAAGGCAAAAGTTCAAGAGTCTGCAACGATACTCAAAAGTCTCCTGCAGTTTGAACCAAACAAACGTGGGATTCCCGAGGTGGACGCCCCAAACCAAGAATCCCTGCGGCTGCTGCGAGAGCTCGTTCTTGAGGCCCGGCGCCGAAAGCTCTGCCCGCCATATTAGGCTCTGTCTGACGAATCCTTTTGACGTTGCGATTGGCTCCAGTCGGCTCATCCCTTGTCACTCGTCGCTTACGAAGTGGCCACTTCGCAGCACTCCTCGTTCCTCATCTGAGCTCGACTTCGCTCAATCGCCGCCGAAAATCATTCGTCAGACAGAGCCTAAAAATGAACAGGAGCGGGCCCTGTGACGCGACCTTATCCTATTCTTGCTTGGTAACGAGCGACCCACAGTTGAGTGGAATGGCACCCTCATCTGTGTCGCGTTGCTGCGAAAGGTGCACCTTAAACGCAACTTTGACCGCCATTAAGAGGGTGAGCCGCGAGTCTGAAATGGGCGTGAGTTTGATCTCCGTCGATTTCGCCTGATCCGCTTTGAATCCGGGAAACGTCTTTTCCAAACTGAGGCCAATATCGGGAAGTGTTTGTGTGATGTAGTCCATTTGCTGCTTCGCGGTGTTGAACAGGAAGTGGAGCTGCTCGTTGGTTCCATGGAGCTGGACTTTGTAAACTTGAAACGCAGACTCCGCTGAATTGGGGTATACCCGAGGAGTGCTCAATATCTGGTCTTTGGAAAGGTATCCGTCAACGGTTCCACCGTTGATGAAGGCGAAGTGCTCATTGTCAAAGCTCACAACGATGCCCTCCCTGGTGTCTGAATCGAAGCCAAACGGCCCCTTGAACAGTGCGTTGCGTCCGATACCCAGATGTCCCAGGCAAATCATGTACTCTGATAGGTCGGCATCCTCCCTCAGAAACCACCCGTTCAGGAGATAGCTGAGATCTTTTGGATACACCATCTGCGTGTTCTCTCGGGGAACAATGATCCCTGCACAGTCTTCTGAAACGGAGTAGCGAGATGTCGGAGAGTTCGAGAGCGCAATCGAGCTCGCAATGTGGTGCAGCAGAAAAAAGTAAAAACTCGAAACGGGCAGTGGAGCCCTATGCGCCCGAAGGTTGAAATGACGATCTTCTAGTGCCGAGGATCCTTCTCTCAGCAAAAAATTCAACCGATCATTTTGAGTCTGCTTCGTCAGCAGCAGCAATCTTCCCCCGAGCTCGGTAGAATACTCCTCTGAGTCAACCATTCTCTCGAGGAGAGAGGTGCCTGAAATCGATCTGGTTTCTCCCCGTGAGTCGACGTGAAACACTCCCTCTGTGGACCCAAAAATCAGCTCCCTCACGAGTGGATCTTCGGGGGATCGATGAATGACTAGGACATTGTCTCGAGGCGTTTGCTGCAATGCACTGGCAATGCACCGCACGAGCTCAGGCTTGTTTTCCGGCACCAAGAATCGGAAGTTGTCGGGCAGGGGATAGTCGGCGGCAATGCTGACCTGGTTGATCTCTTGAACCGACCTTGAACCCGCCTTATTGGAAAAGCTTCTGGACTTGCAAGACGAACTGACAAAGCAAGTAAACAGCAAAAGCAACAGACCTAAGGTTCTTCCCAATCGCAAGCTCATACTTTCTCCTGTGTTGGGCGTCTGATCGCCAAACCCACTTCAGTGTAACCCATTCACCACAGAGCGTGCGAGTGTGACTGCACTCTGCACAGCGTGTGGCACGGTGAGAATCCGTGTTCCCAGAGACACAAAGCAAAACGGTGCCGGCCTCTCGGCTCCACAACCTTGCAATGTGCGGCACTCTGCTTGGGTGAGACCACCCTCGGGGCCGATCACAATGCTCAATGCTGAGCAGGAACTCAGTTTTTGCAGGGCTTCGAGAAGATGAGTGTGACCCATGGGCTCTGTGTGGTTGTCACTGTGATCGTGGAGGGGAGATTCGTCACAAACAAAGACGGGTTCATTGGGTGGAAGCTGTTTGATCAATCCCTCAAGGGTGAGATCCGGCCCATTTTCAATTTGTGGGAAATAGGCTGATTTGCTGATGCGGACGGCCTCCCGGGCGATCTTTTGGAGGCGTTCGAGCTTGAGAGCCCGACGCGTGGGAGATTTTTCGGAGGTGAAAATGCTGATTGTGTTGGCACCGAGCTGAGCCGCGCTGTCAATCACATCTTCCATGGCGCTGGGTTTTGACTTGCCCACCACCAAACGGATCTGGCAGCTGTCTCGCTGCATGGTCCTCACCTTCTTCAGCGCCACCTCAACCTCTTTTCGGCCTGTCTTTGTTAAACAGCCGTCAAAAAGCAAGCCTGAGCCATTGGTGATCTCAATGAACTCTCCTTCTTTGAGGCGCAGCACGCGCGCCAGCTGGGCTTCCTCGGCAGAAAGAAGAAGGGTCTTCGGCGGTGATGAGGCTGCCTCTTGAGTGAGGGTTTCGTCAAAGAAGCGCCAGCGGTGCTTCTCGGGCACAGAGGTTGCCTTCATGATTCAGTCGCCTGGATTGAGGGGGCACAGAGAGGAGATTCTGGAAGCAAAAACTCCCGGCTTCTTCTGTTTTGTTGCAGGAAGTTTGTGTCGTTAACCCATTCCACAAACACCAGTGCGTCAAGGCACAGCTCGTAGAAGACGTCGTGATCCGGTGCCTTGAGTTGGCTGTCGGAGCGCTCGAGCTCCAGCAAAGGCTGTAAAAGGCCTTCTTGAAAGGCTCTCAGAGCGCTTTCCTTCTTCTGAAGCCAGGCCTGGTTACGCAACGCTTGGTGGGCAAGCTCTTGTAAAGAAATGAGATTTTCCAGTTGTTCTGTTGAAATCTTCTCACAATAAGAAAGAATCTGGTCTTGAGGAGTGCGCGTGCGGCATTTTAAGAGGTGTTCGATCGCTGATCGAAAGAGAGTCGTGGGGCTCGCGCCTGAATGCAGAGTGAGAATATTTGACGTTTCTGACAAAACAGCTCCCGGTTAGCGCTCCTTGAGAGGCTTTATCCGAAGGCCTTGTGATTGTCCATCGAGGGCTTCCACCTTCAGGTCGCTGATCTGCGCGGAAAGTGTGGAACGTAGGCGTGCTCCTTCCTCGGCGGGAAGGGGGATGGTGTAGAAAACTTCGTCTCGGGTAAAAGAAGTGGGTTTGAGGGCTGCGCGTGGATTTCCAAGAAGATCTTGAACGATCTTCTGGATGCTGACGATCTGTCGGTCTCCGACGGTTCGGTGGATGCGCAGCTGGAGAGACTCCGTCGCAGCCGGTGATTCTTTCAGCGCATAGAGCCGATCCACAAAGCGCTTGGAAACCTGAGCAATGGCCTCGCTCGTGGGTTTGAAAAGCGTTGGGTCATGCATGTCTCGACTCCAGTAGGTTCTCGTAACATTTCCTTTGCGAAACGCGAAAAAGTCAAGCTTTTCAAGAACACCCGCTTGGGTGTCGTTTCGAACTTCGACCACAAGGAGGATGCCGTTGCGACTTTTGAGTTCCGTCATGAGAAGCGGCAGGCTGGGAGGCCATTTGAGTTTTCTTGGGCTTTTGCGTTGGGAGGTGTCGAGGCTAGCAAGGCGCTGAACAACTTTTAGAGTGGTGGCAGCCCACTGGGGAGACTGGGAAACAGGAAGGCGCCCCAGCCCACGGAGAATGGTTTGCACATACACGGCGGCTCTGGCCTCAAGAGGTTGTGAGAGAGAGTTGATTTCCTCTTTGGTGTGGAGTTTTTGCATCAGTGCAGGAACAGGCTTGTATTGGAGAGCATTTCGAAAGGCGATGTCTGCGGGTTTTTCAGGGTAAGCTTGCTGAAAAGATTTGATGGCGCTGGGAGGATAAACGAAGACATCGCTGCTTTCTCGATTGGAAACCAACATCACAAGGGGTAGCTTTTCACGGGGCTGGGGAGGTGTTTGGGTTTGAGCCACTGCTGTGAGCGGCGCAGCGGAGAGGGGCAAGAGTGCCACCGTTAAGAACACCTTCCAGAACATGAGTCACCTTCCTGATCGATTTAGGGTTTGATCGGAATCACGAGCGCAGTCTTTCGATCTTGAAACTCTGAGAGGTTAGTTTGCGCCAGGAGTTCTCGATTTTTTTTGTTTTTTGGCACGAGCAGCTGTGAAGAGTTCTCAAAAATCAAAGAAATGACAACGGTCTTTTCGGAGTTCGAGTTCTTCTTTCGTGAAGGGATCACGGGAAGTGGGCTTGAGCCACCGTAGTCCAATTTCAACACGCCACAGTCGGAGTTTTTAAACGGAACATACTGTGGAATGCGAAAAGCCACGGTACCACCTTCGGAGTGTAAGACATCAGCTGCTTGCCGGGGGTGGTTCAACACCGCAGAAATCTTTCCTGCAAGAAGAATCTTTAGGGTGTTGTCGGCATAGACTTCACTGCCAAGGGAACGGACGCTGTCTTTCCATTTTGGATTGATGTTTTCTTCATCACATGAAGCCTTGAAAACCTCTCCGAGTTGGCTGATCCCTTTTCTTCTGGCGTGGAGCTCTGCATCGAGCCCGCTTCGCGTGCTATTTCGTTTTTTTTTGGCCTTGTGGTGTCCTGAAAAAAGCAGCCGATCGGTCAAAAAATTGAGTTGAATCTGCGATGAGTTCGCTGCTACAGCTGGCGTTTCTCCAAAGGAGCCCAAGAGTGCCAGGCAAATGAGCCATAAATTTGTGGAGATTTGTCTGCGCTCGTTTTTCACCTTGTTCCCACCCTCTCTTCTTCGTCTTCTTCACTTGCTGCGGTTCCCCATTGTGCTTCAAGCACGATGGCCTTGAGTGTAGACGAAGCGGATTTGACTTCAACTCCGAGGTGTTCCCACTCCGCTTTGCGAACCTCTTTCGAGTAGCTAATGCGGCTCAAGGCCCCTTGCACAGAGTTCAAGATTTGCGGCAATTGTTGGCAGAGGCGGGCAAACTGCAATCGTGCGTCAGGCTCAAGGTCAAGTTCTTGAAGGGGGAAACACTCGAGCATTCGCAGCTCGAGGCGGTTTACGGTTTCATTTAGAATCTCGGAATTGTAGCCGCGCATTGTTTCTTGGCGTTGTTTTTGGAGCCTCAGGATCTCTTCGGCTGTGGCGGCAATTTGCTGAGACTGCCGGCGCTTTTGTTCCACATGACGCACAAGCCATTGCAGGCGCTCTCGAAAGGCCTCGGGCCTGTTGGGGAAGAGCGACTGCAGCACGGGAGCTAGGTTGGCTTCCAAAACGATGAGTTGGCTCAGGGGAGATTGGTTGGAACCAGAGGCCCCAAATTCGCGATGGAGTAGCCTCACATCTTCCAGAATGCTGCGAATGTCGGAAAGGGAACGCTCGCCGAGAACCGCCGTGATGTCTTCGGCCGCGACCACTCCTTCATCGGCAAGTTCCAGTCTGCGGAGCACTCGGCGGCGCGACTCTGTGTGTTCCGAAAGCTGCTTTTCTATCTCGCGAATACGGTTCCAAAGGCTGAAGGCAAAGGGAACGCAGAGAGGAATGGTCACCACAAGCACACAAAGAACAAGGGAGAGAAAAAAACCACGCCTCACAGACTTGCAACGTATTTCTGCAGACATGATTTTTGTTTCAAGCTCTGCCTTCTCCTGCTCGTAGGCGTCTCGCTTGGCGTAGTGTTTGACTGCCGAGCACAGGTGATCGACTTCTTCCGCGTAGGGCACGAGAGGCTTCAACTCATTGTACAGCTCAAAGCGTCCGAGGGTCTTTTCTTCGTAATTGGCATCGGATCGGTCGAGATAGGTTTTGGCTCTTTCAGAAAGCTGGAACAGGTCTTCTTTTTGTGTGGAGGTCAGAGGTCTCCAGTCGGAAAGTGCGGTGTCGAGCTCGGTCAGGTCATCGTTGAGCTCCTCGATTTGTGATTCGGTGCGTTGAGCGCGGCTGAGGGTCTCATGAAGAGCTCTCACGCTGTTCTTGGTTTGAATCCATTCTTTGGCGGCGTGAGCCAGTTCCTCAGTGAACTCATGATTGAGGTGCGTGAGGCAGCGTTCAGCTTTGCGAAAGTGGGGTGCACGCAGCTGCGACATGGAGTGATCGGCAACTCCCGACAGCACCGCGAGGTGGTCTGAGCATTCACTCAATGTTCGCAGACGAGGGATTTCCATTCTTCCTCCAGGGCTCCTTGCCAGGCGTTTAAGGCACGGCGAAATCTGGGTGCAGCCGAGCAAACGCTGTGTTATGCCCCCGGTGTTCCACTGAAGAGGGCCTTAAATACGATGAACCAGACCGAGCAACGCAGAAGTGAAGTCACACGCCGCCGCACCTTTGCTATTATTTCACATCCCGACGCCGGAAAGACGACTCTCACGGAAAAATTTCTACTGTTGGGGGGTGCCATTCGATTGGCAGGCTCGGTGAAATCGCGAAAGTCTAAGAAATTTGCAACGTCGGACTGGATGGAGTTGGAAAAACAGCGGGGAATTTCGGTCTCAACAAGTGTGATGAACTTTGACTACAAAGATT
>JANQPW010000627.1 GCA_028285285.1 Silvanigrellales bacterium | reverse complement strand
GACCATGACCTCGTCGGGGTATTCTGAGTCGAGTACGGGTTTTAAACTGCAGATTGATCAGGTGAACAGAGCTGTGTTCGTTGATCTCGTGAACAACGATGAGTCTTTGCTCAACCTCGGCTTTTCCGACAGTGGCGCTGCACTGCTTTCACAATCGGCGCTGTTGGGCATTCTCACCCGAATCGGAGATGATCGGGTGCGCGGGCGCCATGCCGTGGTCTTTCCCAAAGCGAAGACCCCGTCGGAGTTGGAGGAGGAATTGGCCCGCCAAAGAGAAGCGGAGGGCAACCCCAATGTTGCTGGAAACCCCCAGTCTCCTGGAACCGCAGCCATGCCCAGCCTGCCAGATGATTCTTCTTCGCAGGTTCAGCCCGCAGAGTTGCCTTCAGTGGAGTCTCGGGTCGACACGACATCATCGAAGGGAGCAACGACCTCCGAAGACCCTGACGTGGTCGAAACGAGGGAATCTTTTGGCGCAGAACAGGCACTGGATGATGGGGGCCGAAACGCGGAGCTAGACACCGCCATGGCCTCAGAGTCTGACGAACCTGAGGGAACTTTCAGAGACAGCAGTGCGAACCAAGTTGCCCGTCAGGGCAGGGTGAATTGTTATTGAGAGATTGGCTTGAAGAGACAAGTTGAGCTACACCTTTCGACTCGTGTCCAGGGCCTCGAGAATCAGTTTGGCAAGATGGGCTTCTGAAATTGGTTTGGGGTACAAGGAGTCTGCACCCGCATCCAAGCCAAGTTTGTAGATAGCGGGATCACACCTGTTTGTGTGAAGACAGATATGCCCTCTAAATCCTTTGGCTCGAGCTTCCCGAATCAGATCAAGTCCGTTTCTGTTTGCAAGGCCAAGATCATAGTCCACTAGGAGCAACTGAATATTTACTAGTGAAACAGTTTTGTGACCTGAGTCAGTTGACAGGTTGACTCTTTCTGAGCCAGGAAAGCTACTGAGTTGTTCCTTGATGCCGCGGACGTAGAGAGTTTCATCATCGACGACAAGAATGTTGCAGCTCTTGTCGATCAAGGAGGCTTTGAGACTGTTTCTCAAAGCGGGAGCTAGGCCTTCTTCCTCCAAATCTAGCTCCAACTGCACGGCGAAATCCTTCGAGCAGTGGGTCTGGTTGACCAAACGATTCTTGAGTTCTCCGGAGCCGATGGGGATATCAAACTCAAACTCTACCTTCCCTTCGTTTTCCGAGCTTGAGTGGCAGACTATTTCCCCCCCGTGTGCACGAACCCATTTCCGAGCGATCGCCAAACCGAGCCCGGTTCCTCCCTTCTTGTTTGCCGTATAGAAGCTGTCAAAGACCGTACTGCAGATCTCAGCTGGAATGGACGAGCCAAAGTTTCCAAGTGTGGCAACGACTCGATCATTTCTGCTTGCATGTGGCTCAACAGACACCCAGATCCGACCTTTCCAGTTAATGGCTTCACAGGCATTAGAAAGTATGTTTACAAAAACCCGTCTCATTCGACTTTCATCGATATTGAGCCTAAGGCTTTCAGGGAGCGAAACATCAACGGTAACCGATCCTGATAGGCTAGCGGCGAAAACATCCTTGAGGCAGCTCGAGACAAACTCGTGGGCAGAAACATCAGACCTATATATCTGAATTTTATCCGTGCCAAGGCTCATCAAGTCGTTCAGAAGACCTTCTGCGGACGAGACAGAACGATCCACCTCGGGAACAGCTGCTTTTAGAAACTCTCGAACCTCCGATGTTGACTTCAAACCTTTAAGTCCCGCAACAATCACCTTAAACGTAGAGAGCGGCTTTCTCACATCGTGCGCGAGCATTCGGACAGTGCGGGCAGTGGCTCTCGCTGCGGTTGCTTCCTGTTCAATCTCAGCCTTTTCATTCAGTGCCAGGCGTTTCTCAAGTTCAGTTTTTCGAACTCTGTAGCCCAAGCCCAGAGAAAACAAAATCATTTCTAAGGCAGAGCCCGTCTGCATTGAGTATTCAATAAAGGGGGACTTCTCTAGTAGTCCAAAGTTTTTTAGTCCGATGAGAATGATGCCGGAGAGATACGCTATCCAGCCGAAGAGAAAAATCAAAGGCAAAGCCCTATTTGGTTTTACCGACGCAGCAATCGCAAAAATCAGGATAATGAAGGAGCCAAGTATGCTCCAACCAACATTCAATGAAACAGCCAGATCATATGGAACAAAAAGAGTCGCAACGCCAAGGAAAAAGCTAACAACAGAGAGAGTGTAGCTCCCGATGGATAGCACCTTCAGTTTACCTTTCAATCCAATGAACGCATCCATAAACAAAAACGCAAATCCGAACACAAAACCTGTCATCATCGGCAATATTGGTTTTGCCAGCTCGGGGGAGTTTGGAACCAAATAGAGTGCAGTCAATCCGTTCAAGGTGAACTGAAAAGCAAAGTAGCACATAATGTAGCAGATGTAGTAAAGGTAAGCCTTATCTCTTGTAAAGAAGAAAACGAACATGTTGTAGAGAAAAAGGCCAATAAGAATGCCGTAGTACACTCCAAAAGCAAGGTGTTCCAGAGCTTGTTGTTCAGTGGCAGAAGCCAGCGACTGGACTCGTATAGGAACTTGAAGAGAGCTTGTCGTTGAAACCCAGACGTCGACGTCAACCTTATCGCCACTGAATTCCAAGGGAACCGCATATCCCTTAAGCTGAATAGGGCGATTCTCAGTTGGCACAAGTCCACCCATTTCGAAAGTATCGGCACCAATTTGAACCCGCAAGTGATCTAAAGGTGGATAGTCGAAGTGAAGAATGGCGGACTTTGATTCTGCTTCCTGTCTATTTATTTGGAACTTAATGTGTCTGGCATTTTGGCGGAAACCCAGAGAAATTTGATCGCACGGGATCGCTCTCGACGCACCGTACTCAGCTTCGGCTATGTTCTCAACTAGAACATCGGAATCGAGGATCTCTCTGATCTCGCAATTTCTAACCTCGTAGCCCACAGCCAGGTCTACCAAGCTGAGGGCGGAAAGCGTCAGTAAGAAAATTTGGAAGGTAATTGTCTTAGGTTTGATGAGCCTACTTTGCACTGTACGCCCCGTCAATGACATAGTCGGACCCTGTTATCTCGCTGGGAGCTGATACGATCAGCCAACAGATTAGATCGGCAACTGACGCACTCAGAACCGGTTTTCCTAGCGGGGTTAAATTCTTTATGAACCCTTCTAGGTGTGGGTTCTCGATTTGAGCAGTGTCAAGCATGGGGGTCTGCACAAATCCTGGACTCACTGAGTTGATTGAGATTTGGTTGGAAACTTCCTCCAGTGCAGCTGTTTTGGTCAAACCGATTATCGCAAACTTCGCCATCACATAGTCTGATTTCATGAGTATTGCACGACTTCCAGCAACCGAAGCAACATTGACTATCCTACCTCCTTCATATCTTTTGAGAGCGCTTATCTCCGCACTCATACTATTGGCGCATATTGAAATGTTCTGGAAGGTGACCTCCTGTAGCCGCTGTTTGTTGAGTCGACATGCGGAAATGGGACTTCCAAAGACTCCTGCCGCGTTGACAGCTCCGTCAAGCCCTCCTAAGCGGTCTACAGCTCTTTCAAAAGTCTTCTCGGTCGTTTTTTTATCACTTAGGTCACAAGAAAAATGGTCTCTTAACTGGACTTCACTACTCCCCGGAGCCACCTTATCTACTCCAATCACCTGATGGCCCAATAGTGAGAGTTTTAGTGCGACCTGAGCGCCTATGCCACTTGAAGATCCAGTAACAATGATGCGTTTTGAAGAGTTTGGCTCACTCAAAGCGGGTAACCTCCTTGGTTCTGCGGTCAAACAGGTGTTGGTTCCTCAACACCCATACAAAGGGTTTTAATTCCGCTCTTCGGTATTGAATGAAACCCGGAAACCTTTTGTCAATGACGGCGTTTGCTTTAGGCAGGTGGTAGAATGGAATGGTTGGAGACAAGTGGTGGATTGTGTGTAAATGTCCATTAAAAAGAGCCCAGCCAAGCCATACTGGAAGCTTGTGGTCTACTGTGTGCATACTTACTGAGTTGAGAGCTTTGTCGTCGTCATGCCAACGAACCCTTTGAGCCTCCTCGGTCTCTCCACGACTGTGGTGCATTAGAGTAATTGTCGAGAATATGAAAGCGAAGAAAAGAAAAGGAAACAGCACTGAGACGATCCAGCTGCCGTCAGTGACAAACATGAACCAGGCTGTTCCCGCAATATAAAGTGTCTTTAGAGAAAGGCAGGCGATGAAGCTTCCTTTGCGGCCAGGTGGTATATTCTTCAGTTGGTGATGGGAAATAAGAAAAAACACAGTTCCGAAAAACCATGTGAAAGTTCTCATTAAGCGGTACAGAATTTTTACTAGAGGAGAGGATTTCTGAAATTTCTCGACAGGCCATGGATTCCATGCTGTATCTCTCTCGGCATTATTTAGGTGGCGGTGATGTTCGAGATGTATCTTTGTTGTGGTTTCAAAGGGATAAAGGGTTGGTAGGAATGCGAGCCGGCCGATGAATCTCGAAAGTTGGCGATGTTTCCGCACACACAGATGAACTTGATCGTGCCCAACGGTCCAGGCGCCCCAGAGAATGACCCCACCGAGGAGCCACCCTATGGGCAGGTAC
>JANQPW010000626.1 GCA_028285285.1 Silvanigrellales bacterium | reverse complement strand
GCACCTTGTGAAAATTTCGACATGGTCACCTCCGCTTCTGTGTCCCTTGCTCAGCCTACGCCCCACCCCTTTGACCTGTCAATCGGGCTTGTGAGCATGCACAGGTTTTTGGAAGTGGTGATAGTCAGGGCCTTTTTCTTTCCAATGGCCGCCCCACTCCCAACCTTCGGCTTCGAATATTTTGACCACTGGGTGCTCGGAAGTGAGCACGAGAAATGACGCAGTTTCGCGCACCAAATGAGCACATCCAGCCGGGGGCTCAACCCCTTCACATCGAATCCACGGGTTTTCAACCGGGTTGAGATCGATCGCTCGGCCATACGCATGCCAAGACCATCTTGTTGAGCCGGCGACCCGCCGCCCGTTGAAACATAATGTGTTGTTCGCTGCCATCGCCGCCCGGTCGTCTCCACCAAAGTCTGAGAGCGATCGCATGCACCAAATCGGGTAGCCACACTCCAGCACCCGACTCATAATGCGCTCCACTTCCCCGGCAAGTTCGCGGGCAACCTGGAGCTGCCCCAGAAAAGGGCAGCCACTCGGGTCTTGCACAGGAATCTCCAAAACAAGGAGCTCTCCCGTCTCAACTGGGCAGCCCGGCTGCAAACAACTCTGCCGGAGGGCGCAGACTTCTTTCGCAAACAACTCTCTTCTCCGAATCATGACATTCCCATTGCTCGATGCTTCAGACTGGGCTATCCGACACACAGTTTTCGACAGGAGGAGGCATTCGTGACCACCCAAGCCCAGTCCCAACAGCAGGCTACAGCTCAAGACCCACATTATCACGAACGGTTCCGGGGTGTTTCGCGACTCTATGGACCAAATGGTTTTGCAGCCTTGCAAAGCGCTCACGTCACTGTGGTTGGTCTGGGTGGCGTGGGAAGTTGGACGGCCGAAGCTCTTGCGCGCAGTGGAGTGGCTCGGATCACACTCGTGGACGCAGACGACATTTGTGTGAACAACCTCAACCGACAGGTTCATGGCACCTCCTCCACCGTGGGAGCTCTCAAGGCTCAAGCTCTCAAGCAAAGGCTTGAGAGCATTCACCCCCAGTGCGACGTGACGGCTCTTGAGGAGTTTTTTACCGACGAAACAGCCGCGGACATCTTGCCCAGCACCCCCCTCCCCGACTCCACTCTGCATGTGGTGGCTGACGCTATCGATAGTGTGAAGAACAAGGCTCTCTTGATTGCCTCCTGTCTTGAAGCGGGGCTCACTGTGATCAGCTCAGGAGGCGCGGGAGGACGCAGAAGACCCGATATGCTCAAGTTGTCGCGCCTGAACCGCACCCACGACGACCCATTGCTACGCAACGTGCGCAAACAGCTGCGCCGAGTTCACGGACTGGCAAACCCTGCCCAGTCAAAGGTTGAGGTGGTTTACAGTAATGAGCCCATCAGTCTTCCATGGCAAAATGAGGGTGGGAACTCTCAGCCCGCCGGCCGTCTTGACTGCGCAACGGGTTTTGGAACAGTAGCGCACGTGACGGCATCAATGGGTTTCTTTCTGGCCCATCTCATTTTGGAGTCAGTCATGAAACAGGCCGAGGCTCAGACGACTGTAAGGCGAGAATGAATGCCAGCACCAAAGCTCCTCCGCCTCAAACGGAAGACCATTGTCTCTTTGAACCGCGGTTACCGTCGGGTTGAACCCTTTCTTCCATGGCTCAGTTTTGCCTGGGGCGTGGCCTCCGCTTTCTTTGTTTCAAGAAATATGGGAAACCCCGCCCCCTTCCTCCTTGCCGGAGCGGGACTTGTGGGCCTCACGCTCGGTGCGCAAAAGCTTCTCCTTTGGCTCAATGAGTCCATCGCAACCGAATCACAGGGACGGAAGCGCAAAGTCAAAGTCGCTGCGAAACTCGGAGTGACACTTCTGGGGCAAAACGCAGCGCAGTACATTTTGACCTTTGTGTTGCCCTTCTTGTTTCTCAGTCGCCACTGGCCGGCAGTGGCCCTCACTCTCCCTCTCGCCCTGATTTCTCTCTGGGATCCGTGGTGGTTCGCCCTCCATCAAAACCGGATCTTCTTGTTGATCATGCGATTGTGGACAACAGCCTTGATCGTTGGGCTTTTGTGCACCGCTGTGATTCCGCAAGGGCTTCTGGTGTTCTTTCCACTGCTTGCCGTGGCCCTCTTTGTGACCTCCGATGTGTGGCGCTTGCACCGCCAACCAGAAGCCTGTAGCGACAAAAAGACACTTGTGGCCCACGTGGGCTGCACAACTCTCGCCTTATCCGCTTGTTTCTATCAGTGGGT
>JANQPW010000615.1 GCA_028285285.1 Silvanigrellales bacterium | reverse complement strand
TGCTCAAATCCGACGGATTTCCCACCTATCATCTCGCTGTGGTGGTCGACGATCACCTCATGGGCATCTCGCATGTGATCCGTGGAGAAGAATGGATTTCTTCTACTCCGAAACACATCCAGCTCTACAAAGCCTTTGACTGGCCTCTGCCGGTCTTTGTTCACTTGCCGCTGCTCCGCAATGCCGATAAGAGCAAGATTTCGAAACGAAAGAACCCTACGAATGTCATGTACTTCAAAGAGAAAGGAGTCCTCCCTGAGGCGCTGATCAACTTTCTCGCCCTTATGGGTTACCACCCACCGGGAGACGAAGAGAAGTTCACGTTCGAAGATTTAGCATCTTCCTTTGATGCCTCCCACATTCACCTGGGAGGGCCTGTTTTTGACATGGCCAAACTCATGTGGCTCAACGGCCAGTACATGCGAGAGCTCTCGGATGAAGAAACTTTGAGCCAGCTGCAGTCAAGGGTGTTTGATGAGTCTTACTTGCGCGAGATCATCCCCCTCATGAAGGAACGGGTCGAATGCTTCGATGAATTTCTTCCCCGAGCTCTCTTTTTCTTCAGCGGAGCCCTCGACTACGCCGGAGTCAACCTCGTTCCAAAAAAGGGAACTTCCAAAGGCACAAGAGAAATCTTTGATAAACTTCTCAATGAGTTAGATGCTCTTTCCGACTGGAGCACATCTGGTGTGACACAGTGCTTTGAGAGCTTTTTAGCCCAGGAGAGCCTCAAACCAAGAGACGTTTACATGCCTGTGCGACTCGCAGTGACAGGCCGAAAAGACTCTCCACCACTTTTTGAAACCGTTTCTGTTCTTGGTAAAGACCGCGTCAGACAGCGATTGCGAGATGCCTCGGTTTGGCTGAAGACCCATTCCGAGCCCCCGCAGACTCCTCAAAAGGCTCCCTGACAGGCCGCGCTTTGACACCGCGGGCACCACAAGATACGTTTTTGTGATCTGAACAATCAGCAAAACATGTTGAAGTCCTGGAGGTGGGAGTGGCTCAGCGGGAATTTATTCACCGTCATCTATCAAATGGCATGGAAGTGTACTTGCACGAGCAACACTTTTCACCTGTTTGCAGTGTCAATATTTGTGTGAAAGTGGGCAGCCTGGATGAATCACCGACACAGCAGGGAATGGCACACGTTTTGGAACACATGCTGTTCAAGGGTTCACAGGCCTTTCCAGACCCTGGGGAGATCGCCCAGCGGGTCGAAGCGGCGGGAGGTGACATCAATGCGTACACAACCTTCGATCGCACCGTCTATGAACTCGCGGCACCAAGCGATTTTGTCCGCGATGGATCCCGCCTGTTGCTCGACATGACTCACAATGCTTTGATTGACTCCACGGAGCATGAACGAGAAACCGAAGTCATTGTGGAGGAGATCCGGCGAGGAAACGACAGCCCGGGTTCCCGGCTCTCAAAAAAACTGTTCCACCACGTCTTTGCTGGCACCGAAATGGGAAGACCCATCATAGGAACAGAAGAGTCTGTGCGAGCCTTCACCAGTGAATCCGTGCGAGCCTTCTACCAGCAGTGGTATGTGCCCAACAATATGATCCTTGTGGCTGCTGGCGACTTTCATGCCGCCGAGCTCTTTGAATGGCTCGAGGAATGCGCCACTCAGCTTTCACCTGGTTCAGTCGCCGAGCGGGTGCGACCACAGGTGACCCCGCTGAAGAGCAAAAAGAGCCTCTCAACAGTGGATCTGAGCTTCGGCCCCTTTCAAGAGGCAAGAGCACAACTCGCATCGCATGCACCCTCGTTGGAAGATGACACCTTGGCACGGTGGGATGTGTTTGCTTCGCTTTTGGGTCAAGGCGACTCGAGCCGCTTGGCTCAGGTGGTGAAAGATGAAAAACAGCTCGTCACGGGCATTGAATCAAGCGTCTATTCGCCGCGCTACCCCGCAGGAATGATGGCAATTGGCTGTTACACACGAGTGGAAAATCTTGGTGCGGCACTCTCGGAGAGTATCCGCTGTGTGCAAGCACTGGCCCGCACTGAGCCAGCTGAAAGCGAGGTGCGGCGCGTTTTAACCACTCTCAAAGCCGAAAAAATATATGCCCGCGAATCTGTAGAAGGCCTGGTCCGACAAAATCTTTTTCAGCTGCAGACAAGCCGTGGCCTGGATTTTGAAGACCACTACCTCAGTTTGTTACAACGCGTCACACCAAAGGCCGTGCAAGAAACCGCCCGCGAATTTTTAGAGAAACTCCAGTCCCGAGATCGTTGTGTCTGTGTTTTAGCGAATGAGGCTGCTGCAGAACAGCTCACTTCCGAGAACATTGAAAAAACACTGGATGAGGCATTGCGAGACACTCCCGCCATAAAGGGACAAACTCTGTCACCAGACGGCGAAACAAAACTCGAAAGTGGATCACTTCAAAAAAGCAGACTCTCGGAAGAAAGCGGTTCACACCCATCTGTTACGATTTCCTCACTCAATTCTGAGGTGAAACAAATTGTGGTGCGCTCTCAGACCGGTCGGAGCCTGCGGATCAACTATCGCCAAACAGACAAGATTCCGGCCGTGTCTTTTGGACTCTACGCGGGAAAAGTCCTTGGAGCTTCTCACGATGTTCCCCCAGGCACAGCCGCACTCATGGCCCAAATGTTGACTCGAGGCACCACAAGCCTTTCCTACAGAGACTTTGTTGCAGACTTGGAGAATCGTGCTGCGTCACTGCAGTCTTTTCACGGGAGAGATCTTTTTGGCATTCGTGGAGATTGCCTTGCTGAAGATTTTGAACACACTTTGCGACTGGCCTTCGACTGTGTGTTCCGTCCCGCCTTTGTTCCTTCAGAGTTCACTCGAGTGCAACGAGAGAGCATCGAAGTGCTTCAGTCCCAGAAAGACAGTCCATTTTTTCGCTTGTCTCACCTCTTAGGCCCACTTCTTTACAAAGATCATCCCTATGCCCGCCCGCTTCACGGCACTGAGGAGAGTGTTGCGCAGGTCTCTCTCGAGCATTGCGTGCAGGTTTGGCAGCGCTTGGTGCGCTCAGAGGAGTGGATTTTTTCTCTTGCGGGAGACTTTTCTGAAGACACGCTTTATGCCCTTCTGAGTGAGCTCTTCTCCAAAGGGCAAGAGGAGGTCGAAGCTCCGCAGGAATCCACGGGCATTCAGGCACTGACCGCCGCTGCCCGACCAGAGGGGGGGCAAGTTGCATTTGGTGCCTTTGAGAGAGAACAGGCTCATCTGCTTCTGAGCTTCCGAGCCTCATCAATTTGTGAGGAAGATCGCACGGCTCTCGAGGTTGGCGTGAATATCTTGAGTGGCCAGGGCGGCCGACTTTTTGCCGACCTCCGAGAAAAAAAATCCTTGGCCTACTCAGTTTCATGTTCGCAGTCTCTGGCTTTGCACGGAGGAACACTTGCTGCCTACATTGGAACTTCTCACGACAAAGCCGAAGAGGCCTACCTTGGGCTCAAGGAACAGCTTGAGCGCATGGCACGTGAAGAGCCGCTCGCGGCTGAGGTTGCCCGCGCCCAACAGTCTCTTTTAGGAGGACAGGCTCTCGATTCTCAGCAGCTCTCTTATCAATGTTCGCAGTTGGCATACAGTGACGCCTACGGTTTGGGGTTTGACAACTTTCTGCGCTTTCGAGAGCGTGTGGAGGCAGTGACAGCTGCTGATGTGAGCCGCGCCATTGCCAACCGCATGAAAGACAACCCGCCAATTTTGGGCATTGTGGGTCCGGAGGGAACTTGGCGCCCTAAGGACACAAATCTCACATGGAGTCAAGTTGCAGCGGATCCGGCCGCAAGTTGAAAACCCTCTTTGGAGAGGGGGGTGTGTCTTCCGATTGAGCCCCCACACAAATCCGCGCACCTGCCGCTAAGGGCGGTGGTTTGTGCGCAAGAGACCTGAGAATCGCATCCCCCTGTTGGCTCAGTTGAATCAAAGACGACCGAACGATGCCAACAACTTTCTCCTCTGGGTCATGCTCTACGTGCTCATGCTCCCCAGCCTCCGCGAGAGCTTCCGAGGCCGTCTCCAGGAGCACCCCTACCCAAGTCCCGAGAACCCCAAGAGCCACTTCGTTACCCTGGAGGTTGTGGGATATTTTCCTCGCTAGCTCTGGATCCACGGGCAAATCGCAACTCAAGATCCGTGCTGATTTTTCCTCGCTGTGCAAGTTGATGAGTGTGTCGAGTCTTTGCTCTGCAACGATTTTCTTCTGAATTCTGCTCACTTGTCTCTCTCCTTCTCAGTGACCCTCGTTGGTCAAGCACAGGCTAGCCGGTTGTCAAAGCTATGAGGTAGGAAAGAATGTTCCAAACGTCTGAGAGAGGATCAGATCTTTTCAACTGGTATGAATTCAGGGGGATCGTCTGTGAGACTTCTTCCCCACTCCCCTCTATTGGGGGGCATCGCTCAAGGAGGCATAGTGTCCAGCGCCGTTTCTCAAATAATTCTGTCGAAAGCTTCCTGCCCCTCGCACAGATCCCACTGGCAATCGCTTTGCAAAGAAACGGATCCTTGAGGTGTCTCCACCACCAATGTGAAAGCGGGCTCCTGTGGAAAGCTGTTCTAACTTCACCGATCGTGTGCCCGGATCCAATCGCACCAGAAGAGTAGACAGGCGCTTACCATGACCCACAACTCGAATGCTCCCTCCACGGTCGCTATTTTTCATGCCGTTCATGATCCAAAGCGGGGTTCCTGAATGGATGCGTTTGTAGAGCCAATCGATGTGGTTGTTGTTGAGCCGCACGCAGCCTTTCGAGACCCGCCGTTCTGCCGCACTGGTGCGGGCCCCGCTGATCAGTTCAGGGCGATGGGTTCCGTGAATGCCGTAGGTGCGGCCCAGAAACCACATGGCGGCTTTGCCGAGGGGGTTCCGTGGGTCACACCCAGCAACAGGTTGACTCGGGTTGTCACCATAGTAAAGCGGACACCGCTCCTTGAGACCAATTTTAAAGATTCCCTGGGGAGACTCAAACCCATCAGCACGACGCCCCGTTCCAACAGGGAAACTCTGCTGAAGCTCGTCACCGCGGATGAGCAGCAAAGTGTTGCTCTGTGTGTCTACCACAAGGCCCACATCGTTTTTCACATGCGACTCACACAAACTCTGTGTTGAAATCCAAAGGGAGCTCCGGCTGCGCACGTGGTACACCTTCCAATAGGTTTCCCCCCGAACAACCTTTTGCAGACCTGTTGGTCGCACGACCGCCGAGCGAAGAGAGGCAAACTCCGGATGCTCGGCACAAACTCTCCAGACTGTGTTTTCTTTCAGCGGCACTTGTTCAGTTGTTTCGCTCCACGAACCTAGAAACAGGGCAGCCGCTATCACAAAAAAAGATGTGAATACAGACATATGCAGAAAAAATCGCGACCACATTTTTTGCAATTACCTCGAGCCGTGCGTTTTTGACTTGTTTTGTTTGGGAACTTAGCATGAACCATGCCAAATGCTGGAAAGGAGCCCTGCGAGATCTTCAAGATGAGAAAGAATCCCTGCTCACAGGTTTTTGCCTGACAACAGGTCTATGGGTTCTCCGTGGCCACAAGTTGGCCCACGCTCTCCACGACTAGAGGGCGTAGCCGAAGCTCACACGCAAAGCCCTGATGGTCCGTGGGTAGACGCTGCTCGCAGATTCGGTGGTGTTTTGAACTTCTCCTTCTGCGTCGGTGCTTCGCACCCGCCGTTCTGTCTTGATCGGTGAGATGCGCTCAAAGTACCCCAGCCAGTCCACTGCAATGTTAAAGTTCTTCCACTGCCACTTGTTACCAATAGAAAGATCTATTCCAATGTCCCGAATGACCGTTTGAGTCTTGAATTCACTGTCAATGAGCTGGACAACTGCATCTGAAAACACATCCTCAAACGTGAGATCTCGGTAGGTGAGTCCCAAACTGACATAAAGACTCTGGTGAAGAAACCGTTGGTAAGCTAGTGAGGCACTTGAGCCTGAACCGAAAAGAAACGCTGAGGAGCGCACATAGAAAAACGAAAGAACATCCTGGGGAGTGAGAAACGCGGAAGCGGAAGCCAAAAAAGCCGCTCCCTCTTGAAAGCCCAAGCCCAGCGAAACATCACCCCAAAGTTGTTCACGGTTTTCCTCGCTTGTTGCTCTTCTTTTTTGCTTTCGCCGCCTCTTTCTGTCAGCCCGCTCGTCCCCTTCTGCAGGCTGCTCCATCTCTGGATTTTCGATCGCGCGCTCTTCAATCTGTGCTGCGTGGGCCACCGATAAAGGAAAACCAAAGAAGAGAGAAGACCCCAGAAAGAAGACACACAGAAAGCAAGAAAAACTCTGAAGAAGCATCAGGCACTCCTGTCTGAGGGAAGAGAAAGATCGAAGTCATCATCTTCGAGTTGGGGCACATCATCATCGCGCCCACTCGCTTCAACACCTTGCGCTGCCGCACCTTCCTCAGCAGAAGAAGCTGAGGAAGCAGCTTCTGTGTGGTGTGGCCTGGGCTGCCCATCCACCCGGCTTTGATTTTGCTCAGCAGTCTCTGCCTGCGATTGAACTGCTGCGGCTTCCTCCGCCTGCATTCTCTCCTGTTCAGCAGCCACAAAGGACCTCATTTCAGAAACAAACTCAGTGAGCAACCGGGGGGCCCAAGAAAACCTCTCCACGACAATTCCCAGAGCAACCGCCAAAGCCGCTTCCACCATCTTAAAATGCACCGCATTCGGGTAAGCGACCAATGTGAGAAACCCAAAGACTTCCCCTCGATGGCTGAGCGGTAGGTGGGCACCTATTTGGTCAAGCACAGGCTTATCTGCACCTGCATACTTTCGAAACAGCTGCTGGACCTGGGCATCAAGTAAAATCTGCGGCTGGCCAATGGCCATTCTTCCCCCCTGTTGCAGACACTCTTGCATCATCAGGGGTGAAGCTGGGTCTTCAGCGCGAGGATCTCGAAAAAAGAAGACCACCTTGTTCTGCGGCAGAGGTTGCAACATGCTCACACTAAAGTCAGCAAGAGCTCGAAAATGCTCCGCAGCAGATTGATGATCACCCGAAGTTTTTTGAAAGAGCCGCAGTATGCGAATATACTGCCCCACTGTTGCCGCGGTGCCCTGGGCACGTGTCACCTCTCCT
>JANQPW010000610.1 GCA_028285285.1 Silvanigrellales bacterium | reverse complement strand
TGTTTTTTCTTTCTGTTTCAACGAGTATGAGAAAGGTGCAAAGTGGCGAAAACATCAGCGTCTCAGCGGCCCGCAAAATCAAAGAAGAAAACAACATCTCAGAAGACAACAGCAGCGAAGAAGTTGGGAACTTCAGCCGCTGCTCAGGCAAAGACCAGTGCAAAAAAGGCAGCTGCCGCAAGGCCGGCGGCGGTTCAGAAGAAAAAGGAACCTTCAGCTCAGAAGAAAAAGGAACCTTCAGCTCAGAAGAAAAAGAGCCCCGCTGGCTCGAAGTCAGCACCTGCAAAGAAGGCGAAGAGCGTAGCTTCTTCTAAGAGCAAAACCACGGTGAAGGCTGCTCCAGCTGCAAAGGCTCGCCCTAAAACGGCTTCTCCGAAAGCAGCGTCTGAGAAAGAGCGTCCCAGTGGCGGGAAGAAATCGATTGCTCTTCTCAAGAAGTCCGCTGCGTCTGCGAGAGCTGCTGTGAAGGCGGCCTCCAAAAAAGTGGCCACTGCTACCTCGAAAGCAGCTACCGTGGCCTCAAAAGCGGCCACCGCGAACTCAAAAGCAGCCACGGCCAAGTCTAAAAAGGCTTCCAGTGCTTCATCACCAAAAGTGGCGGCATCAACTCCATCAAAGGCAGCTCCGGCGAAGTCAAGCCCTCGCAAGACGGCTGCTGCCAGTGACACGAAGGTGAGTTCTGCTCGGCCAGCAAAGACGGCTGCTGTCGCAGAAAAGAAAACAGTGAGCAACAGCTCAAAGAAGGCTGCTGAGGGCGTTTCACAACCTGAAGCTGCGGAACAGAGGAAAATCAAAGCCCAGGCAAAGAAGGGAGCAGCGGGCTCTGCTGCGGCCGAAGACGAAGATCTTTCCGTTGGTCCAGATGCCGCTGCAGCGGCCCGCGTGGGTGCCTCTTCGAAACGAACCGAAGAATCAAAGTCGGCAGAAAATGATGACGATGATGGCTCTGCCGAGTTCGATGGTGGAGACTTCGAAGACGCCGGCCCTATTGATTTGGACTTGGATATAGAAGATTCCGCGTCAGCTGGTGAAGAAGAAAGTTCAAACGAGGAAGAGTTTAGCAAGACGGAAACCGAAGAAGAAAGCGACTCCAGTGTGGGAAGGAGCAATGACCCGGTTCGCATTTATTTGCGAAAAATGGGTCAGGTGGCTCTGCTTTCTCGAGATGGCGAAGTGGAGATCGCCAAAAAAATTGAAATGGAAGAGAACAAGCTGCTGGAGCATTTGGTCAATCTCCGCTTGGGGATTGTTCACATTTCCGACGTGGGCCAGAAGTTTCTCGATGGAGTGATCAAGGCGAAGAACCTTGTCAAAGGTTTCGACGACGAGCAAGACCAAGCCACCGATGAAGGTCAAACCCAGAAAGTGCGCACACTTGTCGAGTCTTATCTTGCTCAGGCACAGATTCTCACCGCCATTGAAGACAAGTATGGCAAAGAGAAACTCACGGAGATGAAAGCTGAAGACAAAAAGAAGGTCGAATCAGCACGGCGCCTGATGTTTGAGGTCGTGAAAGAGGTGAACATCAACCGGCGCATCATCCAGCAGATCGTCACTGAACTGGACCACCACGCCAGTGCTATTGCCGACAGTGAAAAAGAGATTTCTAAGGTGAAGTACCGCACTCGTCTCGACGAGAAAAGGTTGCTCGCCTTTGTGGAAGCCGATGCTCCCCGACCCGTTGAGTGCAACTTTTTGGCCGAGCGAGATTGGGAAAAGTGTAAGAAGTCTTTTGTGGCTGCCCAGAAAATGGTCGAGGAAGCGGAAGCAGCTTGTTTTCTTCCTCGAAAAGTGATTGCAGAGCGTTACCAGCGGGTCGTGTCTGCAAATAAACACGCGGAAGATGCCAAACGAGAGCTCATTGAGGCCAACCTTCGGTTGGTGGTTTCTATTGCGAAAAAGTACATGAACCGAGGCCTGCAGTTTTTGGATCTCATCCAAGAAGGAAACATTGGTTTGATGAAGGCGGTGGAGAAGTTCGAGTACCGTCGCGGCTACAAGTTCAGTACCTATGCCACCTGGTGGATCCGGCAGGCCATCACGCGCGCCATTGCCGATCAGGCGCGCACCATCCGCATTCCGGTGCACATGATTGAAACCATCAACAAGATGGTTCGAACGAGTCGTTATTTGGTGCAGGAAATGGGCCGTGAGCCCACTCCGGAAGAGATCGCTCAGCGCATGGACATGAGCTTGGAAAAAGTGCGGAAGGTCATGAAGATTGCGCGTGAGCCCATTTCTCTGGAGGCTCCCATTGGGGAAGAGGAAGACAACCACTACGGTGACTTTCTGGAAGACAAAACCCGTGGGGCTCCTATTGATATGGTGGCCAATGCCAGCTTGTCTGACCAAACAAAGAAGGTGCTGTCCACCCTCACGCCCCGGGAAGAGAAAGTGCTCCGCATGCGCTTTGGTATTGCAGAACGCACCGATCACACCCTGGAAGAAGTGGGGCAGAGCTTTGACGTGACTCGTGAGCGTATTCGTCAAATTGAGGCCAAGGCCCTGCGAAAACTGCGTCACCCCTGCCGTTCGAAAAAGCTCAAGGCTTTCATTGAGAATTGAGCCTTTGTGGGGGCGGTCT